>NZ_JBAMYD010000009.1:0-288843 GCF_037002925.1 Rhizobium aouanii | reverse complement strand
ATAGAGATAATGCGGATGCGGCTCGCAGAGGATATAAGCCTCGTCGAGCTAGCAGCGGAAGTGAAGCTGTCGCCTTTCCATTTTGCCAGAATGTTCAAGCAGAGCGTAGGGGTTCCCCCACGGGTTTTTTTAACGCAACTACGCGTGGACAAGGCATGTGAATTACTCCGGTATTCGGATCTCCCGGTTACAGAAATCGCATTCGAAGTTGGCTATTCCTCTAGCCAGGTGCTTGCCCGAGTTTTTCTCAAACATCGGAATACGACCCCGACCGATTACCGCCGCGAACATCGAAAACCGCGATAAATTGTAACTTATGAGCTGAGGCGTATCGAATGTTGCCAATTATGCTTTAGCGGCGAATTCTTGGGCGCTTGTCCAAAATAATCGCAAGATTGGCAACGCCGAAGCAGGTGCCGCGCCGGAATGCGGTGTTTCCATACGTTAGGATAGCCAAGGTTGCCGAGGCCGGCCGACACGTCTCGACCAGTTTGCAGTGGAGAATACGGTCCCGGTTTGAAAGAGAGTGTTTGTTGGCTGGAGATGACACCATGACAACCCGTACTTTTGCGTCTTTTCCACAATGGTATAGCGAAGGTAGGCTCTCTAACTATTTGCGATCACTGAAATCGCCCGGAGGTCTTCTGAGCATGCTCGAAGCGGCGCCGCCAGCTGGCGACATGTCGCATCCGTCCGTGCCGGATCTTGTCCTGTATCAAGATGTGCTTGGCGGCAATCGCGTAAGCGGCGATATGGGAGGAGGGCAATTTGACGTAAGCAGTGGCGCGCAAAGTTTCTTTCTATCCGCCCCAAATTTTGCCAACAGAATTATGCTGAACAGAAGTCATCAGGTTCGAAGCCTGTCATTCCCCATGGCTCAGTGGCGGGACGTAATAGACGAGGCCACCGATGGCGGGTTCTCATTCGAGCGTGCGGCGATTTATAGGGGAACGCTATCTTCGCCCCGGCTACAAACAACGTTTCGCAGCCTATGGGCGATATGCGATCAAGAGGGAGCACCATCTCGTTTGTTAGCCAGAGCTGCCGGTTGCGAGATACTTGCTGAACTTTGCCAATTGGGTGGTCAGCCTATAACGGTTGCCAGGGGAGGTCTAGCTCCTTGGGCGAAACGTCGCTGCCTTGACATGATGAGAGCGCGACTTGCCGAAGACATCGGTCTAGATGACCTCGCGAACGAGGCCCGGCTTTCGCCTTTTCATTTCGCACGCATGTTCAAACAAACTGTTGGGGTGCCACCGCGGGTCTACCTCACGCGGCTCAGGATGGAACGAACTTGCGAGCTGCTCGAGTCGACTGAAGTTCCAGTCTCCGTCATCGCATCAGAAGTCGGTTATTCGTCAGAAAAAGTGCTAGCGCGAGTGTTCCTGAAGCATCGAAGTAGCACGCTGTCGGACTACCGCCGCGCATTTCGGAGCGCATCAAGATGAATTACCCGAAGCAGCGAAATCCCACACAACGTTGCCCAATCGCCGAGAAATTACACTCATTTCGCCTGAAATGAGCATGGACCCGCCTTGACGGTAAAACTTCGACGCTTCGTCGTACCTTGCTCTCAGGGAGCGGCGCTCCCAACTAGGTCCACAATCGATGTCCACGTAGATTTGGGGCTTAGCCGCCGATCTGTCCCTCGCACCTCTCGACGTAAATTTTCAAGACGGGTCACTCCGTAAGTGTCCCCCCGCGCGTCGTCCCTGCGTAACGCTTGCTTAGTAACTGCGGCAGCTCGCACTGAAAGTATCAGGGCTTGCGGATCAACAGATGCAATGTACCGCAATATTCGACCCAAACCGCATGATCAGAAACGTACGGCCGCAACTAAAAATGCAGAATGCGTCTTGCCCCTCAAGGAGGTGCCACGGGAAGCAACGTGTTTTGATCCTAAGAGGCTGCGATTAGCGCTGTGCCGCTGCGCAACAGCGCTGAAAATGGAAGGTAACTCGATTATGATATTAAAGCCCGTCAGCGCAGCGACTTATGTAGCTTTCAATTGGATCAATGGCTCGCAATGCCAAGAAGGTCGTTTGCAAGAGTCGATCGACCCGGCAACATATGATGTCATTGGTCATTTTCCTGACTGCGGGCTGGAGGCAGCTAAACTGGCCGTAGCAGCAGCTTCTAAAGCCTTTCGTGAGACTTTATGGGCGCACGATCACGAATTACGGGCGCGTGTGCTCGACCAACTAGCGTGCGCTTTTGAGCGCAATCGTGACAAACTGCTCGAGATTCTGTCGTTGGAGAACGGCAAGGTGAAGGCTGAAGCCGCGTTCGAGTTGGACATGGTTGCGAGTAAGCTTCGCTATTCCGCCGCAACAGCTCTGGTCGGAGGCGGACGAGCGATGACCCCCAAGCCGGGGAGCATTTCCCTAATCCTTCGGCAACCGATGGGGGTCGCCGCAGTCATCGCCCCTTGGAACTCTCCAGTCATTCTGACGATCCGCTCGCTGGCTCCAGCGCTTGCTGCTGGCTGCACCACGGTCATCAAGCTTCCGGCGCAAGTCGCACAGACGGCAAGCGTTATGGCGGAGATAATGGCTGAAGCAGAAGATCTTCCGAACGGCGTGATCAATCTGTTCTTCGAGAGCGGCCCCGAAGGCTCTGCCTATTTAGTAGACTCGCCGGAGGTTCCGGTCGTCAGTTTTACGGGCTCAACCCGTACCGGTCGAGCCATCAGCAGCACCGGCGCAAGGTATCTCAAGCGTTTCGGCATGGAACTCGGCGGCAAGACGCCGATGATCGTCTTTGACGATGCAGACCTCGATGCCGCCTTGCCCGTTCTGGAAAAGGCGCTGACCGTCTTCAGCGGCCAGTTCTGCATGACGGGCTCTCGCTTGCTCGTGCAGGATGGGACATACGAGGCCGTCCGCGACGGCTTGGCCGAGCGGCTGCGCAACGTCAAAGTCGGCCCCGCCGCCGACCCCTCAAGCGATATGGGCCCGTTGATCGACCGCGCTAACGTTGCGCGGGTCGATGGTGTTGTCCAAGCCGCTATCGCAGCCGGGGCGCAGGTCGTCGAGCGTGGCGGTCCCATCAATGTTGGTACGCTTGCAAACGGCGCTTTCTTCCGCCCGGCACTTCTGGAAGTCTTCGATAACAGTCTTGCCATCGTGCAGGAGGAGACTTTTGGTCCGGTGCTGACGATTCAGCGGTTCTCTGACGAGGCCGAAGCGATCCGGCTTGCCAACGACAACGAATACGGATTGTCAGCCAGCATCTGGACACGCGATGTCGATCGATCCTTGCGCGTCGCGCAGGCGCTCGAGGCGGGCTCGGTGTGGATCAATGACTGGGCGAAGGTCTACGACGGTACCGAAGAGGGCGGGTTCAAGCAGTCTGGCCTTGGCCGCCTGAACGGTCTGGCTGCGCTCGACGATTTCATCGAACACAAGCACATAGCGCTCAAGCCGGGCTTGACGCAGCGCTGACCCAAAAGCCACTCAAAAGGAGGAATTACCATGTCTACCAATACGAACGCCGAGAAGAAGTTTTCGAAAGCAGAACCAGCGTCGCCGACATCGCCTTTGGGGGTGTTGCAGTCGATCTTGTCGAACCCGACTGACCTGGAGTTCGTCAAACAATTCACGACGGACGACTTTGTTTATGTTTCGCTGAACTATGAGCACCCGGAGCTTAAACGGATCATGCCTTGGGCCGGTACGAACGTAGGTACAGAAGGGCTGGTTCAGACTTTCATCGATGTTGGCCGTTACTGGACGACAAACAACTTCGAAATCCAGGACAGTTTCGAAAATAAAGACGGCGCGGCGATCTTCGGCACGTTCACCTACACATCAAACGTTTTGGGTAAAACGGTGACGTCGCCCTTCTCGGTTCTGGCGCGCGGCGAGAACGGCAAATTGTCCTACGTGCAGTTCATGGAAGATACTTTCGCAACCGTCCGCAGTTTCAGAGATGGCGGCGAGTATTCTATCAAAGCGAACCCGGACGGGTCCGCAATCACCGTCTGAAGGTAAGTCCGCCTCGCCCGCATCGATCACTCACTCGATAAGATAGGTTTTCGAGTGGCAAGTATTCGGACAGCGAACTCATGAAACTTCGGCCAGTTTTCGGAATGCAGCGCCGAAGAAAACAATCCTGATCCACAATGCTGCTTAGGTTCTTGCCGAGCAGCTTTCTCTCAACCGATGGCCACTTAGGCTGGGCGGCGCCTTTCGCCGTGGCTGAATGTAAGGATATCCAGATGGCAAATTTTCTGCAGGTGCTAACTCCATCAAACTCTCAGCTTATTTTCATTGATCAACAGCCGCAAATGGCGTTCGGCGTCCAATCGATCGATCGTCAAACGCTGAAGAACAATGTCGTCGGTCTTGCCAAGGCTGCGAAGATCTTCGACATTCCGACGACGATTACGACGGTCGAGACCGACAGTTTTTCCGGCAACACCTTTCCTGAGCTGCTTGCCGTCTACCCGGAACACGACATCCTCGAGCGGACCTCGATGAACTCGTGGGATGATCAGAATGTGCGCGATGCGCTGGCGAAGAATGCTGCCGATGGCCGCAGGAAGATCGTTGTGGCGGGCCTTTGGACTGAGGTATGCAATATCACCTTCGCGCTTTCCGCGCTCCACGATGTGCCAGATTACGAGATCTACATGGTCGCGGACGCTTCGGGTGGCACCTCGCTCGACGCGCACAAGTACGCCATGGATCGCATGGTGCAAGCCGGCGTAATCCCGGTGACCTGGCAGCAGGTGCTGCTCGAATGGCAGCGCGACTGGGCACGCAAGGAAACCTACGACGCCGTCACCTCGCTGGTGCGCGACCATTCCGGCGCTTACGGTATGGGCATCGACTACGCCGTTACCCACGTCCATGGCGGCGCTGAGCGCGTCAAGCACGGCAAGCGGATCGGCCCGAACCCGGCTGCACGATAAGGCCTGATCGCACCGCTCCGATAGTCCCTGTCGGAGCGGTTTCCACCGCTGGAGGAGCTTTTGCCGTGAAACTCTATCTTCTGTCGCTTGGCTCTGGGCTGCTCGTCGGCGTCATCTATAGCCTGCTCAATGTCCGCTCGCCGGCGCCGCCAGTCATCGCGCTGGTGGGGCTGCTCGGCATTCTCGTCGGCGAGCAGATCGGTCCGCTTGCGAAAACCATCTGGGGCAGGCAACCCGCAGCCATCTCGTGGCTCAACCACATCAAGCCCCACATGTTCGGCCATCTGCCGAAGGGCAATCATGGCAGCGCCGAGATCGCCGGCAACCAGACACCGCCCGCAAAGGAGAAAATCTGATGCCTACACGCAGAACCCTTCTCGGCGCAGCATCCAGCCTCGCCTTTCCATCGCTCTTTTCATTGGCCCATGCCGCAGATCCCGTGGAAACCGGGGCTAGTAAGACGCATCCTGATCTGATCCTGCACAACGGACAGCTAACCACGCTCGATCGAACCAACCCGAGCGCAACTGCCGTTGCCATCAAAGACGGTCTCTTCCTCCAGGTGGGCGCGGATGGCGATATCATGCGTCTGGCCGGGCCTCAGACCAAAATCATCGACCTCAAGGGTAAGCGCGTGCTGCCCGGTCTGATCGACAACCATACCCACGTCGTTCGCGGTGGCCTGAACTACAACATGGAGCTGCGCTGGGACGGTGTCCGATCGCTGGCAGATGCGATGGACATGCTGAAGCGGCAGGTGGCGATCACGCCGGCGCCGCAATGGGTGCGCGTCGTCGGCGGCTTCACCGAGCAGCAGTTCGTTGAGAAGCGCCTGCCGACGCTAGACGAAATCAACGCGATCGCCCCCGATACGCCAGTCTTCTTGCTGCATCTTTACGATCGCGCGCTGCTGAACGGTGCGGCCCTTCGCGCCGTTGGCTACACGCGCGAAACGCCGAACCCGCCAGGCAGCGAGATCAGCCGCGATGCCAACGGCAATCCGACAGGCATGCTGATCGCCACACCCAATGCCACCATTCTCTATGCGACACTGGCGAAGGGGCCGAAGCTGCCGCTGGACTACCAGATCAACTCTACCCGCCACTTCATGCGCGAACTCAATCGCCTCGGCGTCACCGGCGTCGTTGATGCCGGCGGCGGCTTCCAAAACTATCCAGGTGACTACCAGGTTATCCAGACGCTTTCCGACGAAGGCCAGATGACGGTGCGCCTTGCCTACAATCTGTTTCCTCAGAAGGCGAAGGAGGAAAAGGCCGATTTCCTTAAATGGACGTCGTCGGTCAAGTACAAGCAGGGCAACGATTACTTCCGCCACAACGGTGCGGGAGAAAGCCTCGTGGCATCGGCTGCGGACTTCGAGGATTTCCGTCAACCGCGACCCGACGCACTGCCGGAGATGGAAAGCGAGCTAGAGGACGTCGTGCGCATCCTTGCCGAAAATCGCTGGCCTTGGCGTCTGCACGCCACCTATGACGAGACGATTTCGCGTGCACTCGACGTCTTCGAAAAGGTCAGCAGGGATATCCCCTTCGAGGGGCTGAACTGGTTCTTCGATCATGCGGAAACGATCTCGGATCGTTCGATCGATCGCATAGCGGCGCTCGGCGGCGGTATCGCCACCCAGCATCGCATGGCCTTCCAGGGCGAGTATTTCGTCGAGCGTTACGGTCATGGCGTCGCCGAAGCCACCCCGCCGATCCGTAAGATGCTGGATAAGGGCGTGCACGTCTCTGCCGGCACCGACGCGACCCGTGTCGCCTCGTACAACCCCTGGGTCTCGCTCTCATGGATGATCACCGGCAAGACTATCGGCGGCATGCAGCTTTATCCGCGCGCCAACTGCCTCGACCGCGAGACGGCACTGAGGATGTGGACCGAGAAGGTTACCTGGTTCTCCAACGAGGAGGGCAAGAAGGGGCGGATCGAGAAGGGACAGTTCGCCGATCTGATCGTGCCGGACAAGGATTTCTTTTCCTGCCCCGAGGACGAGATCTCCTTCCTTACGTCTGATCTCACAATGGTCGGCGGCAAGATTGTCTACGGCGCCGGTGACTTCAGGGAGCTCGATGAAAACGAGGTTCCGCCCGCCATGCCCGACTGGTCGCCGGTGCGCACATTCGGAGGTTACGCCGCCTGGGGTGAGCCGGATGGCGCTGGCCGCAACTCGCTCCGCCGAATGGCAATCTCGACATGCGGCTGCGCCAGTGATTGCGGTGTCCATGGCCACGATCATGCCGGTGCCTGGACCTCGAAACTGCCGGTCGCGGATCTGAAGGGTTTCTTCGGCGCCCTTGGCTGCTCCTGCTGGGCGGTGTGAGGTCCGGCGAGAACCGGGCCGGGCAGCCTCGATTGCTGCCCGCCCATGTCGACCGCTCCCGACAGACTGCCGCGCCATTTTAAGTCCCTTGTAGAAGCCGCCGCTCCTGACACCGGCAGTTCACGCCAGCAGGACAATTTGAAAGACGCACAGATGACCGATCACCTTCCATCCGCAAGCCGCCCGGGCTCGTTGGCTGCCCGGCTCGTTTCCGCGTCGCCGATCCGCACGCTGGCGCTGCTCGCCCTCTGCGCCGCCTATATCCAGGGTCCGATTACCAAGATCCTCGATTTCAACGGCGCACTGGCCGAGATGACGCATTTCGGCCTACACCCGGCGCCGTTATTCGCTGTCGCCGTCATCGTCTTCGAATTCGTCGCCTCTGCCATGGTGGTGTCCGGCATCCTGCGCTGGGCAGGCGCGCTTGCCCTGTCCGGCTTCACGCTCCTTGCAACCTTCATCGCCCTGCGTTTCTGGGAGATGGCGCCGGGCATGGAGCGCTCGATGGCCGCCAATGCCTTTTTCGAGCATATCGGGCTCGCCGGTGCCTTCATTCTCGTGGCCGCCATCGATCTCGGCAAGGATGCGGGCGAATGAGCCCGGCAAGCCCCCCGCGGGGAAGTTTCGCGCCGCTCGCCCAGCCGGTCTTTGCCGTGCTCTGGGCAGCGACCGTGCTCGGCAATACCGGAAGCTTCATGCGCGACGTCGCAAGTTCCTGGCTGATGACAGATCTCTCCGCCTCACCCGCCGCCGTGGCGATGGTCCAAGCGGCGGGAACCCTCCCGATCTTCCTGCTGGCCATTCCCGCGGGGGTGCTGACCGATATCCTCGACCGCCGCAAGCTCCTGATCGCGGTGCAACTCCTTCTGGCCTCCGTCAGCATCACGCTGATGATCCTGGCGCAAACGGGATTGCTCTCGGTCGGCGCCCTGATCGGGCTCACCTTTCTCGGCGGCGTCGGCGCCGCGCTGATGGGACCGACCTGGCAGGCAATCGTGCCGGAACTGGTTAAGCGCGAGGATGTCAAAAGCGCCATCGCACTCAATTCGCTCGGCATCAATATTGCCCGGTCCATCGGGCCTGCGGCCGGAGGGCTGCTGCTTGCAGCTTTTGGAGCGGGCGTGACCTATGGTGTCGATGTCGCGAGCTATCTCGTGGTCATTGCCGCACTGATCTGGTGGCCAAGGGCGAGCAAAGCCGATGATGCGCTGGCCGAAGGTTTCCTCGGCGCCTTCCGGGCCGGCCTGCGATACACCCGCGCCAGCCGACCGCTGCATGTCGTGCTGCTGCGCGCGGCAGTCTTCTTTGCCTTTGCCAGCGCCGTCTGGGCTCTCCTACCGCTGGTTGCCCGACAAATGCTTGGCGGGGATGCGAGCTTCTACGGCATCCTGCTCGGCGCGGTCGGGGCCGGCGCGATCGGTGGAGCCTTCGTCATGCCGAAGCTGCGCGAACGGTTGAGCCCCGACGGGCTTCTGCTTGGTGCTGCGCTGACCGCTGCAGCCGTCATGGCCACCCTGTCGCTTGCCCCGCCGAAATGGATCGCCATCGTGGCTCTCCTGTTCCTGGGCGCTGTATGGATCACGGCACTGACGACGCTCAACGGCACGGCCCAGGCTGTCCTTCCCAACTGGGTGCGCGGGCGTGGACTTGCCGTTTATCTGACCGTCTTCAACGGCGCGATGTCGGCGGGCAGTATCGGCTGGGGCGCGGTCGGCGAGGCCGCCGGCCTATCCGGTACGCTGCTGATCAGCGCCGCCGGCCTAGCTGTCGCCGGCATCGTCATGCACCGGCTGAAACTGCCGGCCGGCGATGCGGGCATGGTGCCGTCCAACCATTGGCCCGAACCGCTTGTTGCGGAACCGGTCGGCCATGATCGCGGCCCGGTCCTCATTCTCATCGAATACCATGTCGAAAAGCACAATCGCACGGCGTTTCTGCATGCGATCGATCGGCTCTCGCACGAAAGACGACGCGATGGCGCCTATGGATGGGGCGTGACCGAGGACAGCGCCGATCCGCAAAAGATGGTCGAATGGTTCATGGTCGAATCTTGGGCCGAGCACCTGCGACAGCACAGGCGGGTCTCGAATGCCGATGCCGATCTGCAGGGCAAGCTTCTGACCTATCACAAAGGTCCCGATAAGCCGGTCGTCCGCCACTTCCTGGCGATCAACCGGCCGGGCAAGGCCTGATCCGAACCCACCTTTGGAAGGAGCAAGCCGGATCGAGCCCTCCCGATAGTGGGAGAAGCAGCGACATTGCAGTGCAACGTAGTGGCAGTCCTGCCGAGAACTACGGTGACTGAGTTTTTTGACAACCAAATATCGATATCAGGGGACCTCGAGGCCTACAGCGTCGTGCAATTCGTCCACGTAACAGGGATATTCCTGCCGCTGGCGAGCAGAAACCTGCGGATCAATGTCAATGAGCATGATGGCAGAACCGGTTTGCGTCTGCCCAACCAGATCGCCCCCGGGAGCGATGGCAAAGCCGCCCCCGCCGAACATTGGACCATCCCCAGATTGCCCAATCCTGTTCGAACTGACGACATAACTCCCAGACGCGATTGAGGCCATCTTTCCGGCAGTTATCCAGCTTTCGCGGGCAGAACCGGTCGCCCGGGGAACGGCAATCAAATCAGCTCCCCGTCGGCCATATTGTCTGGCATGTTCGTTGAACATGAGTTCGGTACACAGAAGGACGCCTACACCTAGCCCGCAAATATTCTGGATGTTGAAGTGCCCATCGCCTCGGCTGAACCAGGACACCTCGGACCAACCGG
Organism: Rhizobium aouanii; assembly: GCF_037002925.1. Taxonomy (NCBI): domain Bacteria; kingdom Pseudomonadati; phylum Pseudomonadota; class Alphaproteobacteria; order Hyphomicrobiales; family Rhizobiaceae; genus Rhizobium; species Rhizobium aouanii. Next base: position 278,808 of record NZ_JBAMYD010000009.1, on the reverse strand, counting down.
GCTCCTGCGGAAGGTAGGTCTTCGTATGCAGAGGGCGAATCTGGCCGTTCTCGATGACGATCGCCTCATTGACAAGACGTTCGGCGAGCAGCGTTGGGCGACTTGTTATAACAGCCGGAATGTTCAGTGCGGCAAGAGCAGCAATTCCAGCCTCGTGGATCTCGACACTTTGCCGCGCGTCCACCATGGCAAAATTTTCCTTTCGAGCCAGCCACTGACCGAAGGGCATCTCATTCATCACCAGTATATCGGGCCGGCGATTGGCAAGGGCCTGAGCGACCTGGTCCCACGCCGCTCCATGCGGTTGCAAACCATCCATCATCTCGACGTAAGCACAAACGGGCATATTTCCTCCAACTCGAGAGATTGAGCTTAGTACTTGACCTAGCAGGTCTGAGTTCCTGGGCTGCCATGAGAATCCCGCCGGACGGCCCGGTATTGACGTGGCGAATCCAGGTGATCGGCACACTGCTTAGGAGCTACCTCTAGACAATGACGTCGCAGCCGCTGCACTCTTAGCTTCTTCGATGGAAAAGCGAACCGCTCGCTTCATGGCATCCTTCTCCCCGAATATGGCAACAAAAGCCGTGGCACCTTCTAAGCGAGCCAATGTGTCAGTCGCGATGTTCCGAGCTACATCGGCAGGCATGGCGCGGGACAAGATGCTCGCCAGGTAATCACGGTGCGCTTGAAAAAAGGCTCGAACTGCATCCTTGGCAATCGGGGTCTCGTCACTCGTGCCATAAGCAAGATGCAGGCCTACGCATCGCCCGCGATCGGTGAGCGTTGTCGCAATCAGTTCTATGACCTCGACGAACTCGGCGTCCCATTGCCTTGATCCCCGGTCTCGATCACCGAACGTCTCTTGCAAGGTGAGATCCAGGACCGCCGGAACGAGAGCTTCCTTGTTGGGAAAGCGGACGTATAGCGATGATTTCTTCAGGCCCACGGCATCCGCGAGGTCGTTCATCGACGCCCCGGAATACCCTTTCGATCGAAACAATTCCCTCGCAGTTGATACGATCGTTTCTCTCAAGACTTTCATGCGTCTTCTCCGAGCCAGGTACTTCGACGCTTGATACAGCAACCTCGACAGGTTGACAACCGACCGTTCGGTCGTATTTTACATCCATTCGTTACCGCTTGTTTGCCGAGACCTTTGAGAAGGAGTTCCAAAATGGTCGTGAGCTACAAAACGCAAAAGGTTAGAGACATCGAGGTTTTCTACAGAGAGGCTGGTTCGAAGGAAGCGCCAGTCCTTCTTCTCCTTCACGGTTTTCCGTCATCCAGCCACATGTTCCGTGATCTGATCCCGCTGTTGGCAGATCGGTACCGCGTCATCGCACCAGATCTTCCCGGGTTCGGTCGAACGATCTCGCCTCCACGTGGGGAGTTTGCTTACACATTCGATAACCTCGCCGCCGTCATGACAGGCTTTACAGAGGCGCTCGGCCTCAGCCGCTATGCACTTTACGTGTTCGACTACGGCGCACCGGTCGGCTTCAGGATGGCGACGGCCAATCCGGAGCGGATCACTGCCATAATCAGCCAGAATGGCAACGCCTACACGGAAGGGTTCAGTGATGAATGGACCGCGTGGGAGGCCTATTGGCGGGACCCCTCTGCCGAAAAGAGAGAGGCATGTCGAGCATCATTGTCTCCGGACGTGATCGAGAACTGGCAATACCGCACCGGGACATCAAAGGAGCGTCTTTCACCCGATGGTTATCAACTTGATATCGCGTTCATGTCGCGGCCGGGTGCTGAAGACATTCAACTGGATCTAATTCTCGACTACAGAACAAACATCGACCGGTATCCGGAGTTTCAGGCGTATTTTCGGGATCACCAGCCACCGTTCCTGGCGGTCTGGGGCAGACATGACCCAGCATTCGTACCCGCGGGTGCTGAGGCCTATAAGCGTGACCTGCCCACCGCAGAGGTCCATTTGCTCGGAACCGGGCATTTTGCCTTGGAAACACACGCGGATGAGATCGCTCAGTTCATCCGGAGCTTCCTGATCAGACATGTCTGAGCTCGATACGACAGTCTCGCGGTCAAGCTGAGCTCCAGGGTCATAGAAAAGGAGACAATGATGAAGCTACGCGGGGAAACAGGTACAGGTTTAATTAGCCAGTGCCAGCGTTCCAGCTCACGCAACAGAGTTTTGCGCGTCGCGCACCTACAGCATGCCAGCAGGCTCCACGAAATATTGTGCGCTAGTTCGGTTCGCTGCTTCGGCATCCCCCGCGAATGACCTGAAACACATCAACTTAGCTAGGAAGAAAGGAACAGAAATATGATCAATCTTGAAGGCAAACGAGCATTGGTAACCGGCGGCTCGCGAGGCATTGGTGCTGCGATCGCATTGGCGTTGGCGGAAAATGGCGCGGATGTCGCGTTCACCTATCAACGCTCCGCCGAGAAGGCTTCAAAGGTAACGGAAGCGATCGAAAAGTTGGGGCGCCGTGTGGCTGCGATCCAGGCCGACAGTGCCGACCCTGAGGCAATTGTCAGCTCAGTAAGCGAGGCCGTCTCCGTTTTGGGCGGGCTGGACATCCTTGTGAACAGCGCTGCGATTGGCCACAACGGCATGATCGCAGACCTTGATGTTTCAGCCTATCAGACGTTGATGGATGTGAACGTACGAGCTCCGGTCCTGTTCGCGAAGGCCGTCATCCCGCATCTCGGCAAAGGCGGCCGCATTGTCACAATCGGCTCGGCTCTGGGTGAGCGAGTACCGTTCCCCGGCATAACACCCTACGCGATGTCCAAAGCAGCACTGACATCCTTCACACGCGGTCTTTCGCGGGAACTTGGTCCGAGTGGTATCACCGTCAATCTCGTGCAACCCGGAGCAACCGACACGGAGAGCAACCCGGCGGACGGCCCGGCTGCAGACTTGCAGAAAAGCTTGACCTCCTTGGGACGCTACGGCGAACCGCGGGAGATTGCCAACACTGTGGTATTTCTCGCAAGCCCGGCCGCGAGTGTCATCACGGGCGCTATTCTCACCGCAGACGGCGGTGCAATCGCCTGACTTGCTCGTGCAAGATTCTGATGGAGCGATGGTGCCCACCTTTTCGATCGCCCGGACTAACCGGCAACACACCATTTCGGTGGGCGCCATCTCCATGCTTATACCTTCCTCACAATAGGAGACCTCAATGGCAAAGCCTGAACTTTTCGTCACGGCCGGATACGGGCAGAAATTCCATGAGCTTTTGCACTTTTCACAAGCGCTCAAGATTGGTGATCGCGTCGAGATCTCCGGCCAGGGCGGATGGAACGATGAACTCGAAATTCCGGAGTCAATCGTGACCGAGATCGAGAGAGCATTTGAGAATGTCCGGCGAACCTTGGCCACGGCTGGCGCGGACTGGAAGGATGTCGTCCATGTCAACTCTTATCACGTCGGAGGCTTTCCACCGATCGTGAACGAAACGATTGCCGGTCTTTTCCGTGAGTACATGCCCGATCGAGCTCCGATCTGGACGCAGACCGGTGTGGAAGCCCTTGGGCTCCCCGCCATGCGAATTGAGATCCGTGTCACTGCCATCCTGGAATGACTCTGGCGCCTACCACGGCTGCATTACGATGCAAAGGCTAGTCGCGTTTAGCAACGACCGACCCATGGCCAAAGCCTGTGACCGCCTTAATGCGATCAGAATCTCAGCCTCCCGAGGAGAATGTAATGAACACCGACAGTTGCCCCATTGCCACACCGCAGGAGCGCTCTTTCCTAGCCATCCAGCAAGCGGCCGAACAGACGATGCTTGAGAAGGTGTCGCGCGCCATCTCCGATGCGACAGCCGAAGTCACGAGGAACGTGCAATACGCTGGTTTGGAATTTGAACCGACCAGTGAAGGCTACTTCATGTTCGCGGTTCAGCAGGCAACATTCGTGCGCCTTTGCGGAGGCAATCCGGATACGCTGCGGGGAGGAAACCCGGAGGTTGGCGAACATGTCATTCGGAACTGTCGCAACATCATTGATACCTATTGGAAGAGCCACACAGCACAGACCACGGTGCCCTGAAAAGCACTCCCTGTCCCAGGCAATCGGTCACAGCACTAAACGAGGTCCATCATGAAATGGGAATACCTGACAGTCGACAAGACACTCGATAACCAGCAGATGAACGAACTTGGTGACGCCGGGTGGGAATTAGTTGCGGTCGTTTCACCAGCGCATTTCGTCTTTCATTATTTCTTCAAGCGGGAAGCTCAGCCGCTATAGCAACTATCGAAGGACTGAAGCGTTTACAGGCGTCTTGCCTTTTAGCAATGCAAATGGCGCCCGGCAGGGGCGGGACGACCGCGATCTGGCCCCGCAATCGCTGGGCAATCCCTTATCAGTGGAATTCAGCAGATTGGGCTGAGCGCTGCAAATTGGGTTCATCGGAGAATGACAGTTAGCCCGTGCAGTTACGGAAAAGGAAGAACAGATGAAGGCTGCAGTCTATGGCAACCCTGGTGTTCCGGCCGTTCTTGAATATGCCGGATCCTGCCTGCGGGCCGGGCGATGTACTCATTGCCGTCGAGGCTATTTCCATTGAGGGAGGCGACCTCTTTGGTGAATTGCACTGAGAGCTGACCCAGGCTCCACCCGCTTCATGTTTCGGACATGGTTCCGCAAGACCATGTGCATGGGCGCTGCCATCCACGAGACGGGCGGCGCGCGGATGGGAGAGACTCCGGAGATATCCATCAGTGCTCAATCGCTACAACCAAGTTTGGGACGCGCCTAACCTCATCGTCACCGACGCCAGCGCCTTCCCCGGCAGTGGAGTTGCCGGCACCACCCTCACCGTCATGGCCCTGACCCTTTGCGCCTGCCGTCATCTCGTTGATGGAGAAGAGTATTCCTCTTAAAAAGGCTCTAACGCAGATGAGCAACTGCCCGATTACACCAGGTCTTGAGCGGACTCGAACTCTCGGCACCATATTTCTCTTCGCAACTTCGAATTAATTCAACTGCTTGGCTTTCGAAGCGGAAGACAGTCTATTCTCCAATCGGAAGTTCAATTTCTTCGCGGTTTTTCTTTGCGCCCTCGATCAGGACCGTGTTGAGCCGCTCGGCATCTTGTGCTGGCAGCATTCCTGCCCCGGTTCGAATACCTTCTTGCCACGCAGGCCCGCGCTCCCATGCTTCGTTGTAGACGAGCGCCAAGTCGGCAGATCGCCTTGTCTGCTGCAGGGCTTCAAAGAGCAGCGCAGCTTGACGAACGTCCTTCTCTCGCTTCGCCGGCCCCTGCCCGTCAGTGTGTCGGCGGCTGGCGACTATGAGCTTGTGGACCGCATAACGGGATGGATCAGGAACGACGACTGGGACACCGCTTCGGTGGAGCAGGATTGTCCTGACGGGTTCCCTTATGAGGAAGTCGAGAAAGCGTAGTGGATCCGCGCTGGCGCCACCAAGGGCGGGCATCTTCGCCGGCTGGTCGATGTAGTCATCCGAACCACGGTTCGACGTCAGGAATTCAACCCTGAAGCCATCGGCATTTTGAAACGCCGACGAGGCCGCGGATCCCGATCGATGGGGAACTGGCCGGAAGCTGGCGTCGACACCCTGCAACAGCTCAACGATCGGAGGCAGACTGTCTTCAACCTCCCGACTGATGGCATAGTCCTGGGCGATGTCCGCATCGCCGGTGAGGATCGCAGCCATGGGAAGGCGGACGCCCAGCAGTCCTGAATAGCACTGAAAGGCCACCGTGCCGATAAGAACACCCCGGAGACGAAAAAGACCGCCATCGGCAAGAGCCTCGACGATGTCGCCCGACATGGCGTCAGGGGCGGTCATCCCGCCTTCGCGGGTCAAGGTATTTACCAAGCGCCTGCGAGCGCGTAGGTCATCCTTGTCCCGCTTATGATCAGCTACGCGCTGCGCGATATCCGGATCATCAGCAGAACCGACGTAACGACGTTTCGTACCACCATGTCCATCTGGGATGTCGAAGTACCAGTACTTGCGCCCCTTGATGTTCGCCGGGGTGAACCGACCCTCCGGAGGGAAATCTGCCGTCCAAGCGGCGTCGAGCGAACGCTGACCTAACTCGGCGAGCATCGTTTGATACATGAGGTCGATGGACTTCATAAGCTCGAATCCGGTGTTATACTGTTTTTCAAAAACAGTATAACGGTCGAGGGGATAGATCGCAAGATAGGATGCTGGCTCTATCGCCTTGAAGGGAATCGAACCAACGGCCAGCTTTGCCAATTATCTAAGCACCTGATTGGAAATTAGATTTACGATGCAAAGCGCCATTCGGCCTATCTGGAGAAGCGAGTGAGCCGACCGCGGATTTCGCCCGTGGGGCAAGGGGTTTAGAGCTCAGGATCGACGGTATGCCTGGTGATGATGTCTTGGATCTCGGCTGGCTGGAACGCTACATCGGCCGACCAGAGGCCGAAGCCCCCGGCGGTGTTAATGGCCTTGATCCATTCATCCAGGGCGTCGCGCTTGGCCTGATTTTGCGGACTGTTGATGCCCTTGATCTCCAGCACCAAGGTCCTGCCGTTGGCAAACCTCACGAGAAAGTCGGGCAGGTAACGGCGGCGTGAGCCGCCCCACATGTAGTGAATCTGCAGACCCAAGTGATCGTTCTTGGCGTAGCTTGTCACCTCCTTGCGGGTTTCAAAGAGGTTTGCAGCGTAACCTTCCCAGGAGGCGTCGCCGACCAGATGGCTGATATGAGAGCGGACCGCCGGAAAACAGGGCTTTGTCGTATACCAGGTCCGCATGTTGGCGGTACTGCCGATCGGGTTTTCCTCGTCGAAGACCGGTGCTAGCCGATCGACATTCTGTTCGGTCACATGGCGCATGACGTGCTGGACCACGAGATCGATGTTGAGCGCTATCAGGATGCGGCGGCGCAACCCGTCGGAGTGGAAGAGCGAGGGGATCTCCAGACGGTCGGATTGCAGGAATGTCTCCACGATGCGGACGAGCTGGGTGCATAAATACTCCGGGGTGCCGGAAAATCCGTGGCGCATCTGGGCAAAGGCCTTGCGGGCGGCCTGGAAGACCAGACGCTGCAGACGAAAACCGTCAGGCAGCTTCTGCAGGTCGATCGCCGAGATCTGGCCCATGTCGGCTGCGCCGCCCAGCGCCGGCGCCAATTCGGCGGTGATCGGCGTTGCTGCGGGATCAAGGACCAGGGTCGGCACATTGGTCCAGTCGACCGTCAGCTGCGGCCGGACGACCGTTTCGACCCGCAAAATATTGGGCCAGCGGATTTCCAGGTTGCTCCTTTCGGGCAGGACCTCGATCTGGGTGCTGGCTTTGGGCGGTGGCGGGGCTTCACCGCCTTCGGCGGTCTCGGTGATGGTCAAAGGCACCCCGAAGACGTTGACATATTCGGGGAGAAAGAGGCCGTTCTCGTCGGTGTCGTAGGAGACGCGGCGCAGACCGCGGCCAACGACCTGTTCGCAGAGCAATTGCGAGGTGAAGGCACGCAGACCCATGATGTGGGTGACGTTCTTGGCGTCCCAACCTTCTGAAAGCATGGCGACCGAGATGACGTTCTGCAGGTCCTGGCCGGCTGCACCGCGCTTGCCGACATTGTCGATGATCTCGCGGAGCAACCCTTCCTTCTTCAGGTCCTTTAATCGCTGTTTCCTGGTTTCTGGCAGATCGGTCGCCTCGATGATCGCCTCAAGCCTCGCTTCATAATCCTTGTCGGAGGTGGCGGTCTCGCCAAGCTCTGCCTTCTCCAAAACCCTGGAATCGACCCGCAGTGTCCTTTGCGGCGCGTGCAGCTCCGGCCAGTGTGCATCGCCCTTGTTGAAATAAGTCTCGATGCGGGCCGCGATCTCGGTTCTGTTGCAGACTGTCAACATCACGGGCGGGGAATAGTGGCCGGCGTCGCGCCACGCCCGTCTCGTTTCGCGCCAGTCCGCGCCCAGCAAAGTATAGGCGTCCTGGACGAGCTTTGGCAGCGGCTCATGGGGCTCGGCCTTCGCGCGGTTCAAGTCCTCAGAGACTGATGGATCGCGGTAGAGATGATAGAGCTTCGAGCGCAGCGTCTTTGCGTCGGGGAGCGCGTCATCGCGGACGACGATGCGGGGGGTCTTGACCAGGCCCGCCTCAATTGCGTCGTTCAAACCAAAATCGGAAACGATCCAGTCGAACAAAGCCGTTTCCGTGCTCTTCTTGCCGGTTGGGGCGAAGGGGGTGGCCGACAGGTCGAAACAGCGGTTGATCCTGCGCGTCTTGTGGATGCGATCCAAACCTTCAATCCAACGGGTCGCCTCGTCAAGGTCGATGCCCTGTTCGGCGGCCTGCTTTTTGCTGATCTTCGCTTCAGGCGGCTTGCGATAGGCGTGGTGGGCCTCATCGTTGATGATGATGATGTCCCTATGGGCGGCCAACTTGCCAAGCACTCGGCGGGTGAAGGCCTCGTCGGATTCGCGGCCCTTCTTGACCACCGACCGGTCCTGATCCTTCAGGGGCATCAGACTGTGCCAGTTCTCGATCAGAACCTCGGCCTGGTTCAGCTTTTGGCGCAAAGCTTCGGAGGGGCAGAGGTCAAATTCGTCATAATAGCTGCCTTCGGTCGGGATCAGGACCTGCAGGCGTTCCTTGACTGTAAGGCCTGGGGCTACGATGAAGATGGCGCGGCTGAAGTCGCCGGTGCGCTTCGGATAGGTCAAAGCGTTCAGGACCTGCCAAGTGATGATCATGGCCATGACCGTGGTCTTGCCGGCGCCGGTTGCCATCTTATTGCAGAGCCGTTCCCATGGACCGCCATCACCTGGGATGGCAATGCCTTGTTTAAAAGCTTCAGCACCTTCGGTCCACCAAATCAAGGTTTCGATCGCTTCCAGCTGGCAGAAATAAAACGGATAGGGTGGCTCGGGCCTCTTGTCCTCCGACTCCAGAAGGCGGCTGGTGCGGCCATGCCAGTGTTCCAGCAGCTTGCGCGTGATGATGGTGATGCCGGGCCAGCCTGCTTCACGCCAGGCGTCGACGCGGGCTCGGATGAGGTTGACGAGAACCAGGGTTTCCGTGCGCTTGGTGTTGTTGCGCGCGTCGAAGATCTCGTAACTTGCTGGACGGCGCTCGGCCCTGATTTCGAGGCGGCCGCCCTTGCCGTCGACCCAATGCTGCTGCGGGCAGACAAAGGGGGTGTTGATGATCAGCGACATTGTTTTCACCCTTCCAGCGTCATGATCTTCAAGGATTCGATCCCGCGATCATCGACAATCTTAACGGCGACGCGGCGGTTGTCGCCGGCGGCGAAGGGCAGCGAGACGGTTTTGTGGAACTGGCCTAAAAGATCGGTTTCCAATTCAACACGAATTGTGGCCTTCAGGCGATTCCAACCACCCTTGTCGTCGGCCATGGGGAAAAAGACCTGGTGAGGCATCAGAGAGCGGTTGTCATAGTCGGTGTCGAGCGACCACATTGCGATCTGATTCTTACCACCGGAGACGAGATCGCCCTCCTTCGGATCGAAATAGTCGAAGCCATTGACCTCGACCTCGAAGAGACCGTCGTTTCGTTTGCGCAACTCGATGTCGGGCTGGCCCATCAGCCAGAAGGACTGGTTGGAAGACCTCGCCTTTTTCAAGTCCTCCGTCAAAAGGTCGGTGTTCATCTGGGCCTTCAGGAGCGTCACGCCTGGCCAGTTGATCTCGTCGATGTCCTTGGCGGCTTCCGGATCGAAGGTGAAGGCGCAAAAGACAATGAACTTTGGAGCCGGCCGGAGGGTTTCTGCTTCCGACAAAACAAGTTCGACCTGGCGCTGTTCCAGCGCTGCATGTTCCGGGCCGAAGCTTACGATGACACGTTCGCCGGTGTCGGCTAGCGAGCCACTGGCATGGACATATTTCAAGCCGGGCAGGGTTTCGAATTCGGCGAAACGGAGCATTGCCCCGCCCTTTGCCCTCACTCCGGTATGTAGAAGTTCATCTCGCCAGAGAGACTGACGGGAGGTTTCACCAGAACGGGCGATGCTTTCATCCGCCTCCTTTGGTGAAAACGTCTCGTCCAGCGACAAGACCGTGGGAGCGGGAACGGCTTCTACCGAAAAAGGACCACAAATGCGAAGCTTGGACGGGTCGACCCTTGGCTTATCATAAAGAGTTTCTTGCTCGGCGTTATCGGCGATCGACTGATCCATGCGACGCTGCATAGCCTGGCGGGCGGCATGAAAACTGATAAAGGCGGTGCGAGCGGATTCAGGCCAGTTTTGGTCGGGTGCGGGCCAATCGAAGGGCACTTCCCACTCTGACAGAGTGTCGCCCGTGGTGAAATCCACCTGCTTATCCCTGCGCACGCCGTGATTGGGCTTGAACGGCTTTGGGGGCATGGATAACAGCGCGGCGTTCAGGCTCTCCAGTGCCGCAACAATTTTCGGGTGCGCGTCATCATAGATGGTATCGATGTCTGGGTTGTTGGCAATCTTTCCCAGCATAACGCGGGGTGTCGTCTCATACTCGAAGCCACCCCTCAGCCCCTCATGGGGATAACGCAGAGCGTAGTATTCGAAGCTCGCCGTCATCAGTCGCTGCTTGGCCAATGAAATCGCCACGCGGGAGGTATCGCAGGTGATCCACCGCCGTCCCCTCTTCTCCGCGACAAATGCTGTGGTGCCGGAGCCGCAGGTGGGATCGAGTACAAGATCACCCGGATCAGTAGTCATAAGTAGGCAGCGCTCAATGATCTTGTTGCTTGTCTGAACTACGTAAACTTTAGGGTCTGCGCGGTCCTGAACAGCACCCGCAATATCGAACCAGTTGTCGGTAATGGGAACCTGATCAAAGTCTGAGAAGAAGCGAACGTATCTCAGCTTCCCTCGCGGTGTGATCAGGAACCTATTGGCCCGTGTAAGGCGCCGCATTCCGTGCGGAACCGGTGCCTTCCAGTGATTTCCGGCGCCGGGATGAAATTTCATTCCGCACCACTCCCACTCTACGGTCGCGGCACCTTCACCTTGAGAACTGGGATCTCCATCGGTGAAGACGCTGGTACCGTCAGGAATACTTTGCGGCTTAAGGCGTTGTTCTTTCGGCAAGGGTCCGCGACGGCCGTCTGAGAACTGGGCCTGGTCGTATTCGCCCCGAACTGCTTCGTCCACATCCTTAGCCAGGTATAGTCGGTTGAACTTCACTTTCTCTTTGTTCTTTGAAAACCAAAGAATGTAGTCGCCAGTTCGACTTAGGCCGGAGGAGGCGAATCCGCCCGTTGTCGAGTAGCTGATGAGCGACATGCTGTTACTCGACCCAAAAATCTCCGCCAAGAGTTGCCGAACATGGTGCAAGTTCTCGTCCGAAATCTGCACAAAAACTGATCCGCTCTCATGTAGCAGTTCCTTTGCCAGCACCAACCGATCACGCAGATAGGTGAGGTAGGAGTGGATGCCGAGTTCCCAAGTATCGCGGAACGCCTTGATCATTTCCGGTTCCTGGGTCAGGTCTCCGTCAGACCTGTCCTTGACGTCGCGCTTATTCGTGAAAGGCTGAAAATTCGAGCCGTATTTGATGCCGTAGGGCGGGTCGATATAGATCATCTGAACCTTGCCAGCCATGCTCTCCTTGGTCAAAAGAGAGTTCATGACCAGCAGGCTGTCGCCGGCGATCAGGCGGTTCGACCAGCCCTTTTCGTGGTGATAGAAATCCAGTGCCTGGCGCAACGGTAGGTTTTCGAATGGGGCGGCGAAGAGGTCGGGCTGGCGCCATTGGCTTGCTGCATTCTTGCCCTTCAGGCGTTTTGCGACATTGGCCAGAATGGTTGCCGGATCGATCCTCTCGTGGACGTGCAACGAGACCGTATCCACCTCAAAGGAGGTGCGTTCAGCCTTGCCGGTCCAGTTCAGATAGGGAGCCTGCATGCGCTTGAGTTCTTCCAGCGCCTGTTTCATGCGGTCGGGGTCACCGCTTTCCAGCGCATCGTCGATCAGATTTTCGATGCCGGCGCGGGCGCTATCGAAATTGAGGACCGGATCCAAATGCGGGTCATAGGCCCATGGGGTCTTCGCGCCATCCGGGTCGGTGCCGGCATGGACCATGCCGACTTCAGGATTGTTGACGCGGGTATCGCCATGGCGATAGCTCAAGATCTCAGCCGGTTCACTTGATCGACGCTGGCTTGCGGAGCGCGTGGTCCTGGCGCGCCTTGCGCCTTGCTCCTGCGGCTCGTCCTCCTCCTGCATTTCCAGGGTTAGGTCGGCTATGTCAGCCCGGTAGATCGAGCCGCCGCGGCCCTTGCCACTGGCCAGCAGACCTTCGTCGACCAGCGCGTCGCGTGCCGAGGCATAATCTTCCTCGGTAAGATCAGGGAGGTGATCGCGCAGCCTCGCAAGGATCGCCGCATTTCCAATGGAGGAGCCGTCTTCAGGGGTAAGGGACAGGATCAGATCGGCGAGGCTCTCGGACATGCAGCTCTACTTCCATCGTTGCAAACGAATCTCATCAGACAAAGCCATAACGCGAGGATAGCGGCTTTGCACGTTTCAATCTTAAAACGGCAGATCGCGGCAGGTTGACCTGTCGTTCTGCTAAGTCTCTGTCGCAGATGATTTCGGCCCTGTTGACAAAGTGGACTCCCAAATTAGCAAAGGCGTGGTTGAAGATCGTGTTTTAGGAGGCGGTTCTGGATGGAGGCGCCTGACGGACGTGATTCGGCACTGAGTTTGACTCCTTTCGGCGCGGACGAGTCGATATTCTACACTCAGCGTCGGTCGTTATGACCGTCGCAGTTGCATGTTATTTGAAATTCTCAAGCAAGATGCCAAACAGCGAAAAAGCTGCATTCAACCATTCAACCGCAAACACAAAGCAAGCATCACACTGACGTGGAAACCACCAACGAGTTGGCGATTGACCCCGCAGACCTCTAAGGACTTGCGAAAATCATGCTGCGATGGGCGGCTCTAGGCCGCGTGCTCTGTGCAACGACCGCTACCATCAGGCGAATGTAGATTGCTTGCTCGACCAAAATAAGTATCGTGCATGCGACGCGAGCAATCAGTGGATTCCGCGAGATGACATGGAAATCCAAATGCTGGCCTCGCCTTCTCATCCCCCAACAGGACAGTTCAAGCTCTTATTCTCTTCCCAGACCGCAGCCGATGTCCGATCGATCGATGACAATACTATTCTAATCGTCCCGTCCGGAGACCGCTTCGACGATTTCCGCTTCAAGACCAGGGTGGCTGTTTTCGTTCGCCGGGACTCCGATCATTTGAGAGCCGAATTCGCAACCATGATCGGCTTTTTTCAAAGCTCCGACGACGAGGCGAATGGCGCCGACCTCATCAAAAAGGTGGCAGAGGACAAAGAATTCCTCTCCGAAGACGAATTTCCCAAATTCTTTACGCTCATGCCTGACCTCGACGCCTATCGCGGCCTTGTTGCAGATGCGCAGGTCACCGGTGCTCGCGAGATACTGATGAAAATCTGCGATCTGGTCGCTCTGAGCGAATTTTCAGCGCAATCTCAGACATTGCGCGACGCACCGAAAACGGCTGTCTTCCAGTTTTCTTTGACGCGGACCGCCGAAGCCTTTTTTGCTTACAAGAACGCAGGACCGATCCTGCGGGGGTTGGGCCATGAAGAAATCGGAAGAATGTCGCCAACTATTGCCGTCTCGTTCAAGCTGCCCGCATTTGAAAACGAGCATCAACTCAGATTCAACTTCGAGCATGGCGGGCTCTTGCCGAAGCGCATGGCGATCGTGATCGGCAAAAACGGGGTTGGAAAAAGCCAAGCGTTAGGCACCATCGCAAAACGAGCGCTGAAAGGCGGGGGACTGATCGATCCCCTGACGAAAGAGCGGGCTCAATTTAATCGGATGCTCGCATTCGCGCCGACGCAGGAGGCGCTCGCCGTCTTTCCTAGCCCGCCCAGACGCCGACAATATGTCCGTTATACACGCTATGCCCTCGCAAGATCCTCCTCTAATCGGCGGGTTGGGGGGCTGATCGATGCGATCGTCAGCGTCGCCCGATCGAACAAGGCGATAAAGGATGGGTCTCGCTGGCAAATCTTTCTCAAGGCGATCGAAGCGCTCGGCGACGCCAGGTCCATTTCCATATGGACCCGCGATGCCGGGGTCATTCCATTGCGCTCACTGAACCAGGGAGGTGAGCAGGAGAGACTACAGAGGTTTGCTTCACTCAACACCAGGCGTGATCCCGTGCGTTTCGTCGACGGCAACGCGCTCCGCCTGAGTAGCGGCGAGATATCTTTTTTAAAGTTCGCGGCTTACGTGAGCTTGGAAATCGACAACAGCTCTCTTCTTCTTTTCGACGAACCCGAAACCCATTTACACCCGAATTTCATATCGCGTTTCGTCTCGATACTAGATAGTCTGCTGGCCCAGACCGGTTCCGCGGCGATCATTGCCACGCACTCGGCCTATTTCCTTCGTGAAGTATTCAGAGAGCAAATCTCGATCCTGAGGGCCGATGACGACAGACGGATAGAAGTTCAGCGACCGCGTCTTGCGACCTTCGGAGCAGACATCGGGGAAATTTCGTATTTTGTATTCGGAGAAGATGAGCCTTCATACCTCGCAAAAGAGGTGGAGAAAAACATCCGGTCATCGGGACTGACCTGGGATGAGATCCACGAGAGGTACAGTAACGAGCTGTCGCTGGAATTCTTGAACGAACTACGGGCAAAGATTTCCAACTGATGCGCAGGCTTCCTTATCCCAACTTCGATGACATCGCAGGCGTTGATGCCCTCGTCGACAACACCAAGCTCGGTAGCTACCCGGGCCTCCAGGCATTTCGTCAGGCTTTGAAGAATGGCTACGCGCAATATCACGCCGCCGCTGGCAACGCTCAGGCAGTCCCTCACGTCCCAATCCCGGCTCCATTAGACGAGTGGTTGCGTAAACATTACAAGAAACTGCCCACCAGCCATCTTCCGATCGATAGCATTCGTGTGGAAAATCTTGCGTTGCCATGCTCGATGTGCGGTTCCTCGCATGCCTCTACGCTAGATCACGTGCTCCCGAAAGAAGACCACCCGGCATTTGCGGTCTTTTCCAAAAACCTGGTGCCTGCATGCGATTGCAATACCAAACGTGGCCGGAACTATCGAGGCAATGCCGCCGGCGCTCGAATCCTGCATCCATATTACGATGCGTGCATGGACGAACGGCTTTATGCGGCGAAGTTCTCCGGCATGGGTAAGACCGCTCTGGTCGAGCTTCAAATACTGGTTGCCGATACCCATCCTGATCGGGCGGCGATCGAATTCCATCTGAACAATGTGATCAAGCGAACGGGGGTGTTGAATTGGCTGGGAACGCAATGGGTGAAGTTCATCCGCGCGCCACGGAAGATCGTGGGTAGTCTGAACTTCATTCCCGCGAACGACCAAGAGTTGATTGCAGCTATCCGCGATCATCAAGATTCGCGAGACTATGCTCAGGGCTCGCCGAACAACTGGGAGTCGATGTTCGCGCAAGGCTTGCTGGACCCCGCGGTGATAGCCTGGCTTTATCCGAGACTGGCTATTGCGGGCCGCGGGATCAATGACCCGGTCATCGCCGGGGTCACATAGTTGATGTCGGAGCCCGCGCGCAACGACCCTCATACCTTGCCTTTTCACCGTAGAACTGCAGAAGGCGCTACTCAATGCTGATCAAACAAACGGACTATCATAGAATCTACCGGGTTATTAACAGCCTCGTCGTCAACGAGGGCGGCAATCAAGCGTTCGCGTGTATGTATTTCAGCACCTTCGGCGCGTTTATCCTCGAGCACCACTATAAAGTCAAAGCGTCACCTAAGGGCGGCCTCGCCGCCTACAATCTCGATGGCGCGATGCTCCTTTTCGCCGACCATCGTGACGACGGGTATGTCAGCGGCGCCGGCGAAAACTTTCATTGTTGGGTTGAGGCCGAAGGCTGGGCCATCGACTTCATGGCACCGGCATTTTCGGAAACCGCCGGTGCGCTGGGCGTGCCTTCAAAAATGTTCCAGCGGCCCATCTCGGCAATGGCGCCTTCGATCAACGATCTCAACGCCTCGGGCGCCTTCTTCTATCAATCAGAGCCGGAAGCAACGTCCCGCCGGTTTGCAGAGTGGGATAAATTTGCGATGATCGGCGACCTCGCCAGCATTGCGGCGAACTGGTTCCGACGATCTCCAAAGCAGATGCTACCTTCGATTTCCGTGGCTGACCAAAACGGCAACCTCAAATTAGTAAAGTTGGCCGGGAACCCGCTTATTGGCTCCTGGTGATAGGCCGTGCTCCAATTAAAGCTCGCTTGGAAGTCTTAAAAAGCGGTGTTTCTTCCGCCTCATTTTCCAGCAGGGCCTAGGCGAAACAAGGCGCCGACAATCGGCATGTGAATCCAGAGCTCCGAGCAACGTCGGCCAGTGATTGTCTCCACTGCACCTGCATAGGCGGCTAGCTGCGGCGCATGACCAACAGCCCGTTCTTCCCATAGTTCGAAGCGGCCAGGAAAGCTCTTGTGATCGATGACCGCAAAATCCGTCTCGGTTTCGACTAACATGTCGATGCGACCCTTGAGGACCTGATCGGCTGCCGGAGCGATGACTGGCACCTCCGCGGTTCCGCTCCCCTTCGGCCATCGACTACGGCGCCAATTGTTCAGTCTCTCGCTGGCGATCAGCGCATCATCCGCTTCAAAGCCAGTGACGTTCCAACGCGTCAGGATAGACGACGCGTCGTCCAGCCGCTGGTCTCGGTCCCGGTTCGGATCATCATAGCCGATGATGGAATGGAGCGCTTCGCCCAAGGCTGCAATATCGGCGATCCCGTCAATCGGGAGCCTCCCGCCGAGGTCAACCCTTTCGACGACCTTCCAGCTTCCACCTTCCGCCTCGCTTGGTTTCAGGAACAACGGCAGGCGGACCGCCGCTTCGGTCGTTCGCGCCCGAACGAAAGTGTGTAGTCTATCACGTTCCGTCGCCACCCCACTCGCTGCAAAGGCCCGCATATCGACCGTAAAATTCTGGTTTCCGACACCGAGTTGGTTCTCGTCTGCCTGGGGAGGCACGAGATGCGCAGCCGCGTCAGGCGCATTGAGAAGGTTCAGCCAGTTGAGAGTTCCTTTCGCCGGCGGAGCAAAGATCAGATAATCGCGGGCTCGCGTGGCGCCGACATAAAGAAGCCTTGTGTCCTCCTCGACAGCCCGCTGCAATGCGCGCTGGCCTATCTCGGAGTCGGCGACCTGCACGTCAATCGCGCTGCCTTTTCCGCTTTGGCCATAAGGCCACGGCCAGAAGCGGATCCACCGTTCCGACAGAGGGTTGCGCCAATCGAGTTCGCCAGTCGTCTCGGCAACCGGCTCGAACAGCCGCGCCTTCGATTCCCAGGAAAGGCCGGTCAGGACGGTCATTGGCCATTCGAGGCCCTTCGATCCGTGATAGGTCATAACCTGAATCGCGTCACTGGCAAGGCTTGGAGGCCGCTTCGGCTCCGCGCCGTCGAGGGCAAGTAGAAGTCCCTGCAAAGTCGCCGGCGAGCCGGATGCGGCGCACTCCTCCTCGTAGGCACGCGAAAACCCGCGCAGGGCCTCAAGGTCGTCGAAGCGCATCGCGGTATCGCCCCAGCTCTCGATATGGTCCATAAGAGCCGGCAGAGCGAGGACGGCATCTACCAGTTCAGCTGGCGTGAAATTGAGCAATTGACCGGCGAGCCGTTCGAGCGCGTCCGATATCGGAACCTCGGCCCGCAGGGCAGCGTCGGCTTTGTCAGAGCTAGCAGCGCGCAGCCATGCGTCGGAGTTAGCGTCATCGGCAAAGAAACGGACGAGCTCAGCGAGCGCGAGACGATCCGTCGCGTCCGCTACGCGGCGACATGAGGCGAGCACGAACTCGACATGGGGCGTGCGCGCCAGCCCGGACCGTTCGACGGCGACCGGAAGACCGGCGCGGCTGAGGGCTGCGGCAAAGCGCCCGACATCCGTATTAGAGCGGCAAAGAATAGCGACGTCACCCGGGGTGATCGGTCTATGATCATTCTTGTTGTCTTCGACCAACCAGCTGTCGGCATCGGCGAGGCGCTGCCGGATGCCCTCCGCAAGGGCCTGGGCTTGCTCGTCGACTCTGCCAATCAGCCACCACCAGCCGGCCGACGGTCTATCGAAGCCTGCATCCGACCGCGCCGCATCGGAGAATGCATGTTGCGCCGCAGGTAGTCCCATCCGTTCGAAGACCGGTGTGAACATCGCATTGAAGAGATCGACCAGGCTTCTCCGGCTTCGCCATGACTTGGACAAGACCGGATTGTCCTCGGGCCCGCCGCCAGCACCCAGAAACGCGGCCTGGGTCAGCTCGGTGTCGGCGCCGCGAAAGCCGTAAATGGCCTGCTTCGGATCACCGACCCAGGTGCTGTCTTCGACCAGCTCGCCGAGGAGCGTGAAAACGGCAAGCTGGAGGGGGCTCGAGTCCTGGAATTCGTCGACGAAGACACGGCTGACGCGCTCCTTGAGCCTTGCGGCCAAGTCCGGCGTCTTCAGGATTTCCAGCGCAAGGGCTTCCTGATCGGTGAAATCGAGCAACCCACGCTCGGCCTTCCAATCTTGATAGGCTGTTAACGCCTCGGCTGCGCAATCAAACGTCTCGGTGATAAACTGCTCGCATTCGGATCGGAGCCGAGGATGTTCGCTATGCCGTCCCGCTGCAGCGATCAGGCGAGTCAGCGCCTGATTGTAAGGCTGCCCGTCCTTAGTGGGCGCGCATTTCACCTTGGTCAAACGCGACCAAGTCGACCAGCCCAACATTTCGCCGCGCAAAATACGTTCATGCGCCGCTCTGATCGTCTCGACCGAATCCGCTCCCGTGCTGCTGACGACTGCGGGCCTCATGTCGACGGCGTCGTTCAACGCACTGGCCAATGCGGCATCCAGATCCGCGCCGTCTGCTGCCGGAGGCGGAAAGCATGCCAGAAAGGTCTCAATTGATTGCTGTGCCGACGAGGCCAATTGGCCTGCCTCAATTCCGTTTGCCCGCGCGAGGGTCGCGATACTGCGCACCGTCCGGCGCCAGTCAGGTGGTTCTCCCGTGCCCGGCGCACGTGGATCATTGTAGCCGAAGTGGTCGGCGAGCTCGTTCAGGATTTCGGCACGTGCGGCGATTGCCGCATCCGCGGCCACGCTGAACACCAACGACATGTTGGATTCACCGATTACATTGGTCGACGGCGAGCGCCCCAGGTCGATGGCAAATTCGTTGACGATCTGGCTGCAGACCGCGTTGACAGTGCCGAAGCGGGCACCCAGCAACTGGGCAGCGGCGTCCGCTTTGCCTTGCTGGAACAGTTTGGCGCGGGCGCGTTCGACAAGTTCATCTGCCGCCTTGATCGTGAAGGTCGTGGCCAGGATCTGTTCGGGCATGCGCACCAGGACTTCGTCAGCGATGTCGTTGACGATCCTGGTCGTCTTTCCAGCGCCGGCGGCAGCCGTAATGGTCGTCAGTCGCGACATCAAACAAGCTCCTGGTAGACGCGACATAGGCCGCGCAAATTGCAGAACCGGCAGGGTTCTTTCACTGCTTCAATGGCAAGTCCAACGGGTCGCAGATCACCTGTATCGGGGAAACCGGCTGCAATCAGAGTCCCATTCGTGGCAAGATCGTGCCAGAGACGCCAATCGTTTGTCACATGGCCAAGCGTGGCGAGGTCATCAATATCCGCTTCGATAGGGTTGCCGGTCAGAATGGAACCCGGACCGGCGACGATGCGCCGCTGGCGCAGCAGAAAATAGCCTCCAGGAGCACCTGTCCCGTCGTCGGCCGAGAGCCCGCGATAGACGGCCAGCTGGATGGCACGCCCGGACGCGACTTGCTCCCTATATCGTCGTTCGGAGCGGGTCCATTTGAGGTCGAGAACTGCGATCCGGTCATCGCGACGAACCAGAAGGTCGAGCCTGCCCTGAAGAAGCAGCTGCCCCTGGACCGCTTCCCGATCGAGTTCCGAACCAACGATCTCCAGGTCTTGAGCATGGAGCAGGCGTACAAGCGCCTCCAATGCGCGCGGCACCATTTCGCGCGCAGCGGCGAGCTCACCGGCATGTTCGGGCTGGAGGAGCGGCGCGGCGATCTCGGGCAACAGGCTCTCAAAATGTTCGACTGCGGCCGTCCGGATACTGGCCTCGGCCGGCGGCGTTCCCGGGAGCAGCAGCCGACGGGCGATTTCGTGGGCGAGATTTCCGAAGAGCTGGTCGGTGCCGGGAATTTGCGCGAAACGTCCCGGTCGGAGATTGAGAATGTCCTGCGCGAACCAGCTCAATTGACAATTCAGCATCCGTGTCAAGGAGGTCGCGCTCTCACGACGCATATCCGCTAGTCGCGTCGTACCCGACGGTATGGTCCAGACCGGAATCCTTGCTGGTGGCAACACTTGCCGTTCGGAAAGCTGCCGGGCGAGTATTCTGTCGGCCAGCACGGCATTTGGTTCACGCAGCAGCCGTTCGGCCTTGAAGCTGATCGCCGACCCGCTTTCCTTCACAAGAGGCCGCAAACGGTGAGCCATGGGATGAAGGGTCGTCTGCTCATCGCGCGCAAGCGCTGGACGCACGAGTATAACGCTTTCATGGGCACGCCGGATGACACCGCTATGGCCGGCCTCTATGCGACGGGCGATCACGGGCGACGCATCGATCTCCACCCCTTTCGCAATGAGGGCTTCGCGCTCTGCATTGTCCCACGGTGTGGCGGCAATCTTCTCACCCGGACCGACGAAGTTCCACCAAATGACGCGCTGGGCCGAGGACCATAGTGCTCCTGGCGCCTTGATTCCACGAACAGCGCCGGCTTCCGCGATATGATCCGGATTGGGAACGCCTTCCGACAAGACCTGCACGACAACGCGCTCGAGAAGCAGGGCGGGGATCACCGAAAGCTCTAGACGGCCCAAGGCGTCGGACAGGGTAGCTGCCGCATTCGAGACCGCCCTCAGCAAACGGTCGCCCTCGCCACCGCCCGTGCGAATCGCCCAGGCGGCCACTCGCCCGCAAATTGCCATAGCCTCCGCCAGCGGGATCCCCTCGCCTCTCTCAAAGCGTCCGACCTCCGTCCAAGCGCGCCAGTCCGCGAGCGTCGTGTCTGTTTTTCGGCGCGCCGTATCCGGGTCGGATTGGGTGTTGATTTCGAGCAGCCGGTTCTCGATTTGCGCCCACGCATCCTGCCAGATGCGACCACCAACGCCCGGCTCTTCGCTGAGCGCGCGTGCAAGCCGCCGCGCTACCCAAGCCGCAACGGGCGGCCGCGGAAGGAGGAAGAGGTTCAGAAGCACGCGGGGATCGAAGGGGCGCCACGCGGCGGCAAAAACCAAAGGAATGACCTGCAATGCTCCGCGCCAAGGAGATGACTCGGACAGCCCAAGGGCTGGAACGCCCCTTGCCCGCAAGGCATGGTCGAGGAGCGCGGTATCGCCGTCCGAAGCGAGAATGACCGTCCCCTGGAGGTCCTCCGGTGGCCCGGCCGCCAACCAGTCCGCGACAGTTTCGGCCGCCATGAGTTCCGTATCGGCTTCAACCATAGTGAAAGTACCATCGCCGGCAAGCGGTTGGATCGGCTCGCCCGACAAAACCCTCTGCACAATGCGCAGATCAGAACCGTCTATCGCCAGCTCGGCCTGCTCGTGGTCGAAGATCGTGACCCCGACGGCCTCGAGAGCCTCAACCATGCGTGCCCATAACGGCGACAAAAGATCGCGCCGGTCCACCAAACCGATTTGGCAGATTCTTAGGCCAGGGCGGGTCGTCAAGACATCAAGCAGAGCGATGGCGCGGTCTTCCAGGCCTGCCGGCAATGCCGGATCGATCGCCTCTACCGCAGCCAAATCGTCGACGCGGGGGCTGCCGATCGCGGTGCCACTCCAGCCGCCGCCCACCAGCGTGTCGCGCCACTCGAGGATCGCGGCGGCCGTAGACCAGGGATCTTTCGAAAATGACGAGGTCCAGAAACGGTTCCCTTTGCACGCGCGAAGCTTGGCGAGATAGGTCGCAATGCGCAGAGCTTTTGGAACGTTGGGGGCAAGCATCCCAAGCTGGGTTTCAAGCGTCTGAACCAGTCCAAGGGGACCGACAATGTCTTTATCTAGCGATCCGGCCGCATCATGCGCATCCGGGTATACTCGACCATCCGCTGCTAAGCCGAAAATGAGTTGCATTTGCCGATTCCCGATTCTCCTACTACAGATTGCACGAACTCGGCTTAGCATGCGAGATCTGCCCTACCTGAAACACAGATATTATTCAGCTCTTATTATTAGAAACTGACGTCGATTGATTCGAATGCCCTGGAGAAGCCCATGCCAGCATTCGAGAGGACGTGATCGAGAATGGAAAGGGAAGATCGGGCGCGAATCTTGGCTGTTCAGCGCGTATACGGCGTAGCCTATGGCTCGATCGGCACGGATCCGGATCCTCATGAAAGCGAGGTGGTTCGAGACGCCTTCCGGCAGCGCGACACACCACTCCACCTCGACAACGCAAATACCAACGGACATTCTTTCGATTGAGCCATCTCGGAAACCGGACGATTGGATCCTTCATCTGTTATGACCTCGATGCTTCGAGAAGAAGCAATTTAGCGATGCACCCGAGTCATAAAAGCGATCGGCTCAATTCCGATTTTTGCGCTCAATGATTCTCCGTTTCGACTGAGCTCGCGCTGCTGTAATATTGTTCTGAATCGCCTCAAGGTTATGCAGACAGATCTGAGCGCGTGCCGGGGGAAGATCTGTAAGATCCAGATTCATTCGCATGATGAAGTAATATGCCATCGATAAGCGCACTTCGATTGTCCGCCGACCATCGGTCATCGCGTAGTCGCGCTGGATGGCGAGTGCCTGTTCGTCCGTTAGTCCGGGATGCGGACGAAGATCAAGCGTCACTGTGGTGTTCCACTCCAGGTCGTCTTCGGGATCGAAGTCTGCCGCCATACCTGGTTTAATTTGATCGATGCGCGTCAGAACGAAGTCGCGAAAATCGTCGCGATCACATGCCCATGCACGAACGTGCCATCTGTAGCCGTCGAATGCCAGAGCGTGAGGCGCGATCTCCCTGATCCTCGAATTAGTCAAAGATTGATATCGAACTTCAATGGACTGTTTCGTCCGAATAGCCGCAAGGATCGTACGCAAGCAGTCTGGGTCCACATGTCGCACGATATCTGGAGCCATATCGATTGGCGGCAGGTCTCGGAACCATACCTCGCGCCTTGGAAGCGCACCCGTCAGCAACGCACGCAGCTGTAACAGCAGCCTATCAGCGGAAACCTTCAGGAATGATGGTTTGATCCCACTCGTTGGTTTGAACCTCTTGTCGGCCGCGTCATAGGCAATGTTGTCACCAGCCAATTCCCGGTAGCGACGTAAGTCGATGGACGCCTGTGGCGTGGAAATTTGAAACATTTCTTCCAGGTCACTTCGGTTGAGTGCCCCTTCCCAGAACAGCTTCCACTCGATGAACTCGAAGCGTTGATTTTGCGTCCAAGGGAGTTTCTCATCAACCATGCATATAATTCCTTGACGGGTCTATTTTTTATACCCATATAGTTCCTATCGGGATGATTCAGGAATCTAGTATCTTGGCGTGGAAGTCAAGGACACGCCGTTTTTGGAGATGGGCATGAGCCGTGAGCATGTAGGGCATCGAGAGATATTGAGCTTTGCAGAGGAACGCGTGAACCTCCCTCAAGACAAAGCGCAAGAATATCGTGCACAGGCACGACGGCTGCGGGAAAAGCTGGAGTCGTATATCGACGAGCATCCCGACTTCACCCTTCGCAAAATGATGCTCTCGGGCAGCCTGGCAAAGGGAACAGCGCTACGCTCGCTCAACGACATTGACGTGGCCTGCTACATCAGCGGGGCTGATGCACCCCATTCTGTGAGCGCCCTGCTCACCTATCTGGCCGAGCGACTACGCAAGGCCTTTCCGAACTTCGCAGCTGATCAGGTGACCCCCCAGACCTACTCAGTAACGGTCTCGTTCCGCGGATCCGGGTTGGACGTCGATGTCGTGCCAATCCTCTACGATGGTGATCCGCAATGGAATGGAAACCTAGTCAGCCAAGATGATGGATCATTCCTCAAGACCAGTATTCCCCTTCACCTGGAATTCGCGGGCAAACGAAAGAAGGCGCAAGAAAAGCATTTTGCCCAGGTCGTCAGACTCGTAAAATTCTGGGCGCGCCGCCAAAAACAAGAGCGCGATGGTTTCCGCTTCAAATCGTTCATGATCGAGCTGATCATGGCCAAGCTTTGCGATGATGGTCTTGATTTCTCCGACTATCCCGAAGCGCTGCAGCACTTCTTCACCTATATCGCGACGAGCGGCCTCAAAGATCGGATCGCCTTCTCTGACTACTATCCGCTCTCCACCATCGGCTCATTCACCGAACCCATGCGGATCATCGACCCGGTGAACGCTTCGAACAATGTCTCGCGCCTCTACACAAGTGCGAACATTGACGACATCGTCGATGCCGCGCTCGATGCTGGCGACGCGATCGACGCCGCATTGGCAGCCCCCAACAGGCAACTGACCGTCGGCTACTGGCAGAAGGTCTTCGGTTCAACGTTCCAAGTCTGAGGGCGATGATGTCCAGCTACAGTTATACGGAAAGCACGACATTCACCGTAACGCATGCGCGCCACATGGCAGCAAAGATAGCAACTGACCTTAAACGCATTCAGCGCCTTTACGGCAAGCCAGCCGATAAGGCGATCGCCGACTATGAAGCGGAGGCCGTCGCCATGATGAAGGCCGGCTATCTGTCATCTGTGATCTATGGCTTCAAGCGCGACGGTTCATGGATAGAACCGACCCTTAGGTACACCGCCCGCGATCTCGCCAATGGTGCCGCAAATGACGACGATCCTGGTAAAATTCGTCCCGGCAAAGATGTGTCCGGAGCATCTTTCACCAGTTTCTTGACTTACACGGACGCCTACTTCGCCCTGCCCCAAGGCGATCGTGACGCTTTCAAAAGCGGGCTTCCCTTTCAGCGTTCCACCGGGACTGAACCGCCGGTAAACGGCTATTTCGCCTCCGACCATACGTATTCTGCCGGTGGCCGGGCGCTCGATCGCTCCTGTGTAAGGAGTTACTGATGCAGAACATGCCTGGACTGGACGAGCTCTTCGAACGCCGTCAAAGTTATCCTGATTTCGAGCCCCAGGAACGGCTCGCGCGACTCGTTGGTCTTGATAACCAAAAGTCACGCCTGGCAAAAATCCTTGGCCTCATGGTCAATCCGCAGGGTCTTGAAAAATGGGCGGCCCGATTCCACGCTGCGGAAGCGCGGCCCTTGCTCGACGTCATCCTGCGGCGCCCGCCACTCGTTGTCCTCGCGGGAGACGTCGGATCGGGCAAGACCGAGCTCGCCGAGACGATCGGGGATGCCGTCGCGCGGCAGGAAGACATCGAGATCACCCTCTTTCCGCTCAGTCTGGCTACTCGCGGTCAGGGCCGTGTCGGCGAAATGACCCAGTTGCTGTCGGCCGCATTCGAACACACCGTGCAAGCGGCAAGCAGACTTAAGGGCGATCGTAAGGCCAAAGGTGGCATCATCTTGCTTGTTGACGAAGCCGACGCTCTGGCACAGTCGCGAGAGGCCGCGCAGATGCATCATGAGGACCGGGCTGGCGTCAATGCATTTATCAGGGGCATCGATCGGCTTTCGAACCTGCGGCTACCGGCAGCGGTGATCATGTGCACGAACCGGCTCAATGCACTTGATCCTGCGGTGCGTCGCCGAGCAGCCGATATATTGTCGTTTTCCCGACCGACCAGCGAGCAGCGGCAACACATTCTTTCACTTCGTCTCGGACCGCTTGGCGTCACCGCAAGCCAGGTGCAGATGCTGGTTGAGGCGACAGGTGCGGCGGGAGACACACCCGGCTTTACATTCTCAGACCTTACCCAACGCCTACTGCCGGCAATCGCTCTTGATGCTTATCCAAGCAAGCCGGTCGAGGGTGCCCGTGCATTGCAGATCGCCAGGGAAATGAAGCCGACGCCAACGTTCCGAGACGAGCTTCCCGCGGGAAAGGCTGCTAGATGAGCAATTGGTCCATCCAGACTCTCCTTTCGGAGTTGCATGACGATATCCAGGAGCGCCTCGGCCGTGCCCGCAAGGCTTTCGGTCATCCGGGAACAAAGGGCGACGCTAGCGAAGCCGTCTGGCTTGAGATGCTGCAGACTTATTTGCCTATGCGCTATAAAGCAGCATCGGCCCATGTCGTCGACAGCACCGGTGCCTTTAGCGATCAGGTCGATGTGGTCGTGTTTGATCGCCAATACTCGCCCTTCATCTTCTCCTTCCAGGGGCAAACCGTCATTCCCGCCGAGAGCGTTTATGCTGTCTTCGAGGCCAAACAGTCTATCAATGCTGAACAGGTCGCATACGCCCGTAAGAAGGTCGCAAGTGTGCGATCCCTGCATCGAACGAGCCTGCCGATTCCACATGCCGGCGGCACGTATCCACCCAAACCATTACAGCATATTATCGGCGGTTTGTTGACGCTAGAGAGCGACTGGTCACCCGGACTGGGCGATGCACTCACCAAAGCCCTGGCGGACGGCAACGAGGCCGACCGGCTCGACCTGGGCTGTGTGGCAGCGCATGGAATCTTTGCACGCGATCTAGAGCGAACCGATAAGCTGACACCGATGCGCAAACCAGCAACGGCGTTTCTCTTCGAACTGATCGCTCGGCTGCAGGAAAAGGCGACCGTTCCGATGATTGACATCCGGGCTTATGCGCGTTGGCTTGATGTGGACCTCCCGACCTAAAAATCGAAGGAACAGACACTTGCATTCCGCCCTCCGAAGGTGGTGCTGCCGCCCGGTCGCGCAACCGGGCCTGTATTTGGGGACTGTCTTTTATGCAGAGAGGAAAATATGGGGAGACGAAATCGATGGGATCATTGCGCACTTTGTGGTCGATACCGTCTCACAACGCGCGAACATGTCGTGCCCCGGTCGCTCTATCCCTCATCCAAATCCACGAGCAAGTTTCAAAGGATAACAATTGCCACTTGTTCCGACTGCAACAATGGCACCTCAGACGATGACGCTCATTTCAGGAACGTCATACTGGTAGCGGGTGACCCTAACACCGCCGTAAGAGAGCTGTGGGATGGGCCGGCACGCCGAGCATTCGAACAGGTGGACGGCATACGCCGGGCCCGAGAGATCTTTGCCCTGATGGAACGCGCCCCAGAGCTAGAGGGCGAGCGTTATAAGATCTATCCGGCGCGAGACGAACGCATCTTGGGCACCGTGCGGAAGATCGTCAGGGGGCTTTCTCACTTCCATGGCATACAGTCCGCTATACGAGACGATCATGTCGTTGCAGATGTGATGCGGTCTCCGCTTCCCGATGAGATTGTAGATGCAATGCGATATCATCATGCCGAGCCCGACGTCCTACAATACGCATTCATAAGCCTTGGGGTCGGCCATGACATTCGGAGCCATTGGATACTGCGATTCTTCGAACGCACCAGCTTTGTCGTCGCCCATTTCGGTTCGTCAGAAGCCGCCGCGCAATCAGCGACCACCGCCCTGGAAAACGGCATAAACCGTGATTGACCGACCTCCAGAGCAGTCGCGACAACCGCACGGCCGGTCAGCGCAGTTTAGCCAGCGTTTCTGCATAGAACCGCACATTCTGTCAGCAACATAAGTCGTCCGATCTTAAGAGCCCGTTTATTGGGCCATCACGGGAGCTACTTCACGGTCACCTACCGGATATCGGTGTCGAGTCCAAAGGTAGCTCAAAACACGATTCGCGATGATGGTCTTGTGCTCTTCCGATATACCTTTTGTTAAAGGACAACTCCTATTTCCGCTCGCCCTCGGCACTGGGGCCGAGAGGGAGTGCACACTTGCCAAGAGAAGATATTTCCTCACGCCATTTTCAACGAAAAATCTCGAACTTCTGCGAAGTCCGCATTGCACCGAACGCATCAAAGCGGGTGCTGGCGAACATCCGGCCTTATCTCATCAGCCTCATCATCTACCGCAAGTCGCCGCCTTTGCTGAATGGCCGTCTTGACTGGATGACGATCGCGAAAGCCTGTGGGATCGAGGACGAGATGACAGCGGAGCTGAAAAACCAGCTGCGCCCTGTTCTCGACGCCATACTCCGATGGCTCCGCCTGCCGCCTGCGGCGGAAGACGTTCGGCATTCAAAGCCGAAACCAAAACCGACCAAACCCGTTCGTCGCGCGCCAGCACCGACCGCATCTCCCACCCGCAAGCCCCAACGGCTGGGCAGCGACAACACCCCGACCCAATCAGCCTCAGCATCGCCCGGTCCGCAGCCGAAACCGATCCAGGAATTTCCCGAACCGCTGTTCGAGGCGGCGGACGATCCCGAGAGTTTTCAGGACGCGCTCATCTACCAAATGCGCCGCTTCGGTGACAGTTATTGGCAACTCTATCGTGCGATCATTCGTCTCGGCGAGACCTTCGACCACAAGACGCTGTTGTCATGGATGCAGGGTGACCGCGCGCCGAGATCGATTGCCAGCTTCGACATCCTCGCCCGCATCGAGCGGCGTTACCGACTGACACCGGGATATTTCAAGGCCAAGCTTCCGCATCAATCCCGCTCGCTCAATGGTCATGACCTTGGTGATATCAGTCCTGCCGAGCGGCGGCGACTGGCCTGGCATCTGCCGGACGACTTTGGCAGCCTGCCCTTTTCCAAGCGCGAGGAAATCCTCGGCTGGGTGCGGCGCGTCATTATCTCCGGCTCGACCGATTATCGCCGATACCAGGCGGCGGCCAGCAAGCAGCGCTATGCCATCCGCTTTCCCGGCATCACCTATGGCGGCGGATCCCTGTCTCCGCGATCGCCCGTGCTGACCAGCGGCGCCAACCGCAGAGCGGAAGAATCCTTCGAGGATCCGGACCTTCTTTCCGGCGTGGTCGACGCGCCGCCGCGGCTGGTGATGGAGATGGCGGACCTGATCCGCTTCAAGACCTCGACACTGACGGAGATCGGCTTTCAGCGCAACGGTGTTTGGGGCGAGGAAACGGCATCGCAGAAGGTCGAGCATCTCGGGCTGATGTTCGGGGCTCTCGCCGCCTCACCCGCCGGCATCGTCAAAGGCCGCGGCGTGCCACTCAGCCAGCTAACCTTCGGTCTGCTGATCTTCCCGGGCGTCTGGGACTGGTATCTGCAATGGCGCGAGCAGCGGCGCGGCTTCTACACCAAATGGGAAGAGGATATGCTGATGGTGGCGCAGGCCCTCACCCGTGCCGAGGTCGGCTGGATCCGGCAGCATCCGGAGCTTCTGAAGAACGTTCGCCCCATCGAAGGGCTGATCGCGCCAGAGGAGATCGAATTCGCTTCACGCGACTGGCACGGCGCCTGCGACGCGTTTCATCGGCATGCCGCCAATCGCTCCAAGGAAGTTCAACGGGTCATGCGCGTGCATCGCGATCCGTTCGAACCGATCATGGTGATCCTGGAGGCGGACAGCCCGCTGGCCGAATACCGCAAGATCACCGACGAGATCCTGAAGCGCATGCCGGACGAACATCTCTATCCGCGGCCGGCCGCCGAAGCTGTCCGCTCCTTCCTTATGCTTCGGCTCGGACTTCATCTGGGACTGCGGCAGAAGAATCTTCGGCAGCTGCGGGTCTGCCCGCGTGGTCATTTTCCGACGGCGGAGCGGCGGCTGGAAGACATGAAGTGCGGGGAGCTGCGCTGGAGCGAGCGCGAGCGTGGCTGGGAAGTGCTCATCCCCTCGGTCGCCTTCAAGAATTCCGGCTCGTCCTTCTTCGGGCAAAAACCGTTCCGGCTGATCCTGCCCGACCTGCTCGACCTCTACCACTACCTGGACGCCTATATAGACCGGCATCGCGGTGTGTTGCTCGCCGGCGCGAAGGATCCCGGCACCCTGTTCGTGAAGACGGTCAAGACGACTAGCACCGACGCCGCTTACGACTCAACGACCTTCTATGAGGCCTGGCGGACCGTCATTCAACGCTATGGGATCTACAACCCGTACACCGGTCGCGGCGCCATCAAGGGCCTTTTGCCGCACGGGCCGCACAATGTGCGCGATATTCTCGCGACCCATATCCTCAAGCAGACAGGATCATACGAGCAGGCGAGCTATGCGATCCAGGATACGCCGGACGTGGTGCAGCAGCACTACGGCCGGTTCCTGCCGCAGGACAAGGCGGCGCTCGCGGCAAAAATCCTGAACCAGGTTTGGGAGGCGGCATAGGCCGGAACGGGGCGTTTGCCTACAGTACCGGTCCGCTCAGTGACTCGGCCGAGCCTGCCGCCGACGCGCGGGCAGGTTCGGTCTGCCTCGATTGCACGTGGTCTCATTCTGCGCGGCCGTGATCGCCAAACTTGGCGCAAGCTGGTGACGTTTGCGCCTCATTAACCATGTGAATTAACGATGTTATTTTCTGTTGCAGAAGCCATCTAACCCATAACTTCTGTCACCGATAACGGCCTGAACTACGCGAACTAACCATCGATAAGTATCGGTTATCGATGGTAGATTGATTTCGTGGTGCAAATCAGAAAGAATCGCAGCAAATCACGGTCCCAGCGGCCGATGAAGCCGTCCTTTCGGAGAGCCCGTGGCCAAACCCAAAACATCACTGACCGCCGTTGAGCGCCGCGCCGAAGAACTCGACACCATTGCCGCCGTGTTGCCGATCGAGCGCCGCGACGAACTCGCCGAGCTGTTGACCGACCAGGATGTCGAGACGCTGCGCCATCTGGTCAACCAGGGCATGGGCGACAACACGCTGCGGGCCTTAACCTCGGACCTCGCCTATCTCGAAGCCTGGGGACTGGCGGCGACCGGAAAGTCGCTGCCCTGGCCGGCGCCCGAGGCGCTGCTGCAGAAATTCGTTGCCCATCATCTCTGGGACCCGCAGCGACGCGAGACAGACCCCGATCACGGCATGCCAGCCGTGGTCGATGAGAACCTTCGGAGCCAGGGGTTCCTCAAATCGGTCGGTCCGCACACGCCAGCCACCGTGCGCCGGCGGCTGGCCAACTGGTCGACGCTGACCAAATGGCGGGGTTTTAACGGCGCCTTCGCCTCGCCTGCCCTTAAATCAGCCATTCGGCTGGCGATCCGGGCCGCGCCAAGACAACGTCTTCGCAAGAGCGCCAAGGCGGTCACCGGCGACGTGCTGGCCAAACTGCTGGCGACCTGCGCGAGCGATAGCCTGCGCGATCTGCGGGACCGGGCGATCCTGATGGTCGCCTTCGCCTCCGGCGGCCGGAGGCGCAGCGAGATCGCCGGGCTGCGCCGCGAGCAGCTGACCGTCGAGCCGCCGATTGAGGTGCCTGATGGCCGTCCCCTCCCCTCTCTCGCCATCCATCTCGGTCGCACCAAGACCAGCAGTGGCGAGCAGGACGATATCGTCTATCTGACCGGCCGACCGGTCGAAGCGCTGAATGCCTGGATGACGGCTGCGAAGATCGACAGCGGCAGCGTGTTTCGGGCGATTGGCCGATGGGGGACCGTTTCGCGGCGGTCGCTCGATCCGCAGTCGGTCAATGCGATCATCAAGCAGCGGGTGGTAATGGCTGGATTAGACCGTGGGGAGTTTTCCGCGCATGGATTGCGGTCGGGATATCTGACGGAAGCCGCCAATCGCGGCATTCCCCTCCCCGAGGCTATGGAGCAGTCGCGCCACCGATCCGTGCAACAGGCATCAAGCTACTATAACAACGCGACCAGGCGCAGTGGTCGCGCGGCGCGGCTGCTTTAAACCAGGATGAACTCGGTACGACGGAGAAGTCCTCGTCTCCCGACCAATCTCACTTGAGCTGCCGGACTTCCCGAGAAAGCCCCCTCCCCTATAACTCCGGCAATGCCTCAAACGGATCGAGTACCTGAACGCCCAAGGGCCGGAAATGGCGCATATTGCGGGTCAAGACCGTCAACCCATGTACTTTAGCCGTGGCGGCTATCGCAATGTCTTCAAAACCCGGCTGGTGGGCGCGAGCGTCATCAAGAATCCGGCCAGCAGCATGCGCGCACCTGAGATCGAACGGTAACAGCTTCTGCGCGTAGAGATATTCGATGCTCTCCCACCAATCTTTCAGCCGCTGTGCCCTGGTGGTCGCACCATCCCGCTCGGCTTTGGCGATCCCGGATTTGACCTCAGCGGCCGAAATGACCGACAAAAACAATTGCGCACTTGCCTTATCGAGCCATTCGACAAGCTGGGCGGAACTTTGCCGTTTGGACGGGGCGAGGGCGGATATGACGTTCGTATCGACTAGGAACATCAGAGATCAACGTCTCGGGCCGGCTTGCTGCTGCGAGCAGGGATATCAGTCTCATCGCCGGGGAACGCTGCCAACAAACGGCCAAAGCTTGGCACGCGGGATAGTTTTTCATACTCCTCGAACGAAAGCACCACCGCTTCCTTTTTGCCGTGTCGAGTGATGATGGCCGGATTGCCATGGATGGCCTGTTCGATAACCGCAGAAAACGTCGCCTTGGCATCCTTGAGCTGGATTTCTCTCACATCGGCCTCCATCAGTGACTATAGTAGTCATATAACAAGACGAAGTTATTTGAGCAAGAGTTAGAAGTTTTCGAAAAAGCTCACATTCGTTCCTTTTCTCGCGCGTTCCTTATTTGTACAAAGCACCACAAAAGATGTGAAAAACAATCCAGCCGTCGTGGAAGACGAAAAGCTCAGTAGATACAGTAATCCCGGAGCCGCTCAACTGAGACGACCGACATCTCATTTGGAGGCGCAAGGACATGCGTTTTCGGCGTCATGCCGGATACGGGTTTTTCTTCCAGTTCCTAGCAAGTGCGAGTCCGCCTGGAAAGCGGCATTCACGGTCGGTTTCAATTAACGTTAGCTCGAAAGAACGTGATCTCGAAGGCGATTAGGTTCGACATATTTCCTCTCAAAACTGCGAGTAGACGATTCAAAATCTTTCGCCTATCGATTGCTTATGAAATCGTCGCTTGAACATATGCCGCTCCGCAAGCAGCGAGAACTCCGACGGGTTCTCGAAATCCTCCACGAGGAATTCGAGGACGCGCTGAAGGAAGGCACGGCCGATTTCAAGAAGCGTGGCAGGATACTGAAGATCGTCCTGTTCGGCTCCTACGCCAAGGGTGGCTGGGTCGATGAACCGTTCACCATGAAGGGGTATCGCTCCGATTTCGATCTGCTGATCATCGTCAACAATCGCAAGCTCTGCGAGTTCGCCGAATACTGGCACAAGGCAGCCGACCGGCTGATCCACGAAGCCGCGATCGAAACACCAGTGAGCTTCATCGTCCATTCCAGACGCGAGGTGAATACCTACCTCAAGGAGGGGCAGTATTTCTTCTCTGACATTCGCAAGGAAGGCATCGTTCTCTACGAACTGGACGATGAGCCGTTGGCTGAGCCCGAGCCCCTTTCGACCGAGGACCGGCTTCGCGTGGCGAAGGAGCATTTTGAAGAGCGGATCGAGGCTTCGACGGAATTTCTCGATCTGGCCGAACATGCACGTACTAGGGGCTACGGGAAACGAGCGGGGTTTCTTTTTCATCAGTCGCTCGAGCAAGCCTATTCCTGCATTCTCCTTACTCTCACCAATTACGGTCCACCATCGCACAACATCAAGTTTCTGCGCTCGCTCGCCGAGGAGCAGGACCGCCGGCTGGCCGAGGCCTTTCCACGTGATCAGCACCGGGAACGCGCGTGGTTCAACACATTGAACGAGGCATATGTGAAGGCGCGCTATTCAAAACATTACGAGATCAGCGAGGAGGCTCTCGCCTGGTTTGGCGAGAGGACAACCGTGCTGCTTGAATTGGTCCGGATGGTTTGCTCCGAGCATCTCGAAAGGCTGAAACACGACAGCCACTAGCTAGTGGCGTGTGGCCTTTACGCCCGACTGAAGGGGCTACGATCGAGCCCAATGCGACATCGACATGCGGCTGGAACCGGGGCATCACCTGGAACGTTTAGAGAACGCATTGAGGAGCCCGCTATGAGTGACAATCCGAAAACCAAGACATCGTCCAACACACAAAAGGACCCCGACGATTGGGTGAGCGGCGACGAGCCGATGACCGGCGCGCAGCGGTCCTATCTAAAAACCTTGTCCGAACAGGCGCACCAGCCCGATGCCTATGCCGAGGATCTGACCAAGGCGGAAGCGTCCAAGAGGATCGACGAATTAAAGCAGGCGCTCAATTTGGAATGAGCGGCCGCCTGGCGATAACCAATTGGGTGAAGCCGAAAGCCGAAGAGAACGTTTGCGCGCCGCAACACCAGCGGTGTAAGCTGTTCGAATGCAAGCTGAGGGTGCTCGCCTAGTGTTTCGTTGCCCGCACCGAGATGCTGCATCCGTAGAACCCATCGCTGACCGGAATTTGCCAGCTACGGCCGAACATGCTGCGAACTGGTTATGTTCGAAGCCTCGACAAACCCCACAACCGCATCATCTCCGCTGGAGCTGAGATGTCTACCGGGATCACATAGGGGTCTGCAGACCTTAGCGCCGTGACGCTCTTGCGCTTCTTGATCGGAAGCCCGTGGCCCATGTTGCTGACCGAATAGAGAGCCACTTTCAGCTTGCCGCTCTCCTTCCACGACTGCAACCTGCCCCATGGTTTTTCCTCCAAACGGCCGTTATTTTCTGCAATGCCTTGGATTTCGAGCCACTGAGCAACACAAGCGAGCGCATTGACGGGCTTGACCACCCGGTCTTCCAGACCCTGCCAGATGGTTATCGCAGGCCATGCCTTGGCTTCTGGGGAAATCTCAGCGATGGGACTTCCCCATCCACCCGGCGGCGGCGTCGCACCTGTCTTCATCGCGCGCAGGGCCGACATCGTGTCGCGGGCAGATCCGAATGGCATGCCGGCTATGATCGCGGCGCCTGCAAACAACGAGGGATAGTTCGCGACAAGTGCGCCTGTCATCGCCGCGCCGGCGGACAGTCCCGCAACGAAGATCCTCGAGCGGTCGACGCGATGTCGCTCACATATGTGCTCGACCATCTGCTTGATTGAACGCACCTCTCCGCGGTCTCGAGCGACGGCGCTTGGTCGAAACCAGTTGAAGCAATTTTGCGAATTGTTTGCCCTTTTCTGCTGCGGATAAAGAAGAACGAAACCGCGCTCTTTCGCGAGCTTCGAGAAGCCGGTCGCGACATCCAGGCTTTCGGGAGTCTGACCGCAGCCATGAAGCAGGACGACAAGCGCGGGGTTCTTCGGCAGCCGCGTCGTCGGAACGAAGGATTTCATCACCAGGCGGCCCGGATTGCTTCCAAACGCGGTTGTCTCGACTAAAATCGGTTTCGCCGGACGGGACGTTGAACGTTTCGTTCTACTTCGGGTCGTTTCGAGAGCTTTCTCGATCCGCTTGCTGATTTTCTTTTGGGCTTTGAGGACCTTTAATAGCGATCTGCCGAGACGAGCTTCATAGGTTAAGGGTCTCAGCCCGCGACAGGAGCGTTCGCAGACCCGGCTGCGCGGCGTCGCGCACGGCGTCCTTCGGCGGGAACCACTGTGTCTTACGGATGCTCTTCTCCGGAAACTTTTCCGCGATGCTCGACGCCTGGAGAAGATGGACGGCCACGTGGTAGCGGTTGGGACTCATGTCCTTCCGATACGAAAACGAACCGAACACTGTTTTGTCGACGATGCCTGCCACTCCGGCCTCCTCGAAGGCCTCTCTCAGCGCCGTAGCGCTGCTGGCTTCACCATCTTCGCCGTGCCCCTTCGGAATGCCCCGTCGACCGTTCCGTCGGCTACCTACAAAGAGCATTTCAAGTCCACCGTTTTCGGTCCGGCGGTGGCAACGAGCACCGGCCTGCGCCACATCGCGACCAGACAGGGTTTCCACAAGTTCCGTCTGGGCGTTTTCGTTGAGCATCGTCCGCCTCCGGTTTCGAAGCCCGCGCAAGCTAGCTGGGCGACGTTCAAGAGTCCAGTTCGCTTCATCACGTCCGGCAACTGCACCAAGCGGAAAATGCTCGTTGGTTCCCGCTCACCATTTCCCCAGAGGTTGTTAAAGATATCCCCAAGAGAAGGCTGCGTAATTCTCGTCGTTTCTTGGTAGCGAACGCCTTTCAGTGGACAAATACGGGCGACAACTCTGCTATAGACGCAAGGTCATTCGCGCTAACAATGTCGTTTCCGATGCGAGGGAGTATGGTCGCCTACCTTCTTGAGCCCGTGGCGGTAGACGCTCGGAGGGAACGGCAGCTGATGATCTTTGCTGGCTGCCGCTCGGTGCTACCTTTTAAAACCACCCTGGATCTGGACGGAGCCTGAAGCGGTGAAGCTTGCGGATGGCTGCCCCTGCAACCGTCTGCCATCGTCGTGCCCACTGATCCATTCGTGGTCGGCGAGGATGTTTGAGCAAGGAGGTCGATCGGAAGTCTGCCTTTGTTGAGCAGCTTAATCGGCGACGCCAGCTATACTCTTTTACGTGCCCGCCAAAATGCGCCAGAGCCGCGAAACTAGGGTCAACAACGCGCCAGCGCTGATTGCTCTCCAAGGTCGTTGCGAATGGTCGTAGCAGCAACCCCTGCCTGCCCCATGGCATGGCTGATCTGGTCAAGACCGGCGACGACGTCTCCTGCGGCGTAAAATCCTGGAACCGTGGTCCTCTGGTGGCCATCGACGATGACACATCCTTCGTCTGAGAGCCTCGCTCCAAGACGTGATGCCAGGTGCGAACGTATGTCGGATCCGAGAGCCGGATACATGGAAGCGAATGAATAGGTTTCCGTTGGTGTTGCGACGCGGATCATATCTTTGTCCAGATCGGTCGAGATTACGGGGCCGACCTCCACTCTTATTCCGAGGTGGGTCAAGGACGAGGTCTCGATTTCGGAGAGATCATGTATGCCCTCGGGCGATATCAGCGTGAGATCCTTCGTGTAACTTCGAAGGAAAACGGCCTCCTTGAACCCCTTCGTTCCAGTTCCGAGAACACCAATGGGCTTGTCCGTTACCTCAAAACCGTCACAGACGGGACAGTAGCGCAGAAGGCCACGAGCCACGGCTTCATCATGGGTTGCCTGTGGCATCGCAGGCCGGCGGTTGACGACACCGGTAGCCAAAAGTACGGTCCGAGAGCGGATGGTGCCGTTCTCGAATTCTGCCATGAACAGGTTGTCGACTTTATGCAGCGTCGTGATCCTGCGGCGTCGAATGGCTGCCCCGTAGAGCTGAGCCTGCGCGTTCATTCTCGCCAGCAGCTCGGTGCCGCTGATGCCGTCCGGGAATCCGGCGTGGTTGTGCGACATAGGGATGCTAGAGGCCCGGCTGGAGTCATCGTGGAAGACCGTCACGGAAAGATGGTAGCGCGCCAGGTAAATCGCCGCGGTCAGGCCAGCCGGACCACCCCCGATGACAACACAGTCGTTCACTTTATCCTCAAGTGCGTTCGTCATCATGCCATTCCGTATCCTGTTGGGCCCAACCGGAATTCCACCAGTGTGGGCGACATGGCCAACC
Source organism: Rhizobium aouanii (assembly GCF_037002925.1). Classification (NCBI taxonomy): domain Bacteria; kingdom Pseudomonadati; phylum Pseudomonadota; class Alphaproteobacteria; order Hyphomicrobiales; family Rhizobiaceae; genus Rhizobium; species Rhizobium aouanii. The sequence goes on along the minus strand of NZ_JBAMYD010000009.1, from coordinate 241,374 downwards.
TCGGCAAAGGGCAATAGTTCCATTGTCCGGTAACCCAACTCACCATGTCCTTGACATCCATGCGATGCCGTCAAAGGTTGCCGGGGCACTTGGGGTCCACCAAATTCGGAAGGCCTCCCGCCTTCCAAGATCAAGGCTATTGGCAAGAGCTCAGATCCCCCCGGCGGACGGACCAGAACGTTGGTTGCAATGAGCGACGCCCGACAATTAACAGGTCTGCTTCCAGCTCTGGGGACAAAGCCAAAGTGGACGGGTGGACGTCATCGAGGTCGCCCCGATGTGGATCGCGGCGATGTCTCGGTTTTGCAGGTAACATGGTCGTCGCGGCTCTGGCTGACTCTGCGGACAACGCGCTGATGGCGTTCCACATCGGCCAATAACCATCGATCGGAACAATCCGAGCGAGGTGCTACGCGTCACTCTCGGATCGCGCTTTTCTGCACTTTCTGCGAGCGGCATGGGCGCAACTTAAATCAATGTTCACGCATACACTCCATCTTGATTATGCTTGGCCGAGCGGAGTTCCAACGGTGACGATTTGGAAACCAGGCCCGGTACGATGCACGAGGCACTTATGGCAACTAGGTCATCTTCATTGAACAGGTCGAAGCGGCGCATACCGTTCACCGTGGCGAAATTTGCCGAGGCGACAAAATTGTCGCTGATCTCGATCGACAGCCACGGGGATATCGAGTTTGTCAATCCGTCCGCGTGCGCGCTGTTCGGTTACAGCAAGGGGGAGATGATCGGAAAGCCTATCACCATCATCATCCCCGAGCGGATGCGGGGCGCGCATATGGCAGGGCTACAAAAGGTGTCCGCGGGGCAAAAGCCAAATCTCGGCGGTAGGCCAGTCGAGGTGTCGGCGGTCAAGAAGGACGGCACGGAATTTCCGATCGAGATCACCTTATCAACCTGGCGTGGCAAACGCGGGTTCTGTGCTGGCGCCGTCATCACCGATATTTCGGAGCGACGGGAGCGGGAGGGACGCCTGTTACGACTGGCGAGCCAGGATACCTTGACTGGACTGCTTAATCGTCATCGCTTTTCCGCGCTGCTTGCCGATACGCTCGCTGCGGGAAACGCTGCCGCCATCATTCTCTTGGACCTCGATGGCTTCAAGGAAGTCAACGACACGCACGGACATCGCGTCGGCGATTGTCTTTTGCAGGCCATCGGTGTCAGGCTCCCATACATGCTGCGCCCGGATGCCAATATAGCCCGCATCGGCGGCGACGAATTTGCGGTTCTGTTGCAGGGTGTAAGCGACCCGCGCGCCGTTCATGCACAAGCCGATGCTATCCTGAAGGCATTTGCAAAACCGTTTGAACTCGGAGGACATGTTCTGGAACTCGGCACCAGCATCGGCTTTGCTCTTTCACCGACCCACGGGGTGGAGGCCGAAGAGCTGATTGCCAGTGCCGATTACGCCCTGTATCGAGCGAAAGCCGCAGGCGGACACTCGATCCGGATGTATGACGCCACCATGCGGAGCGAGACGTCGGCGCGTCGCGAACTGCGGGACGAACTGCTAGCCGCGATGCGTCAGGGTGAACTGGAGCTCTTCTATCAGCCCCAGGTAAAGCTCTCCGACGGAAGGATCATCGGTCTTGAAGCCTTGATCCGCTGGCATCATCCCATTAGAGGCCTGCTGACGCCCGCAGCCTTTCTTCCTGCTCTCGATCAGAGCGCGCTGGCTCTGGATATTGGCTGGTGGACGCTTGACGAAGCCGCAAAGCGCGCCAGCGAACTGCAGGCGTCAGGCTACGAAATCAGGATCGGCGTCAATCTGTTCCCGGGGCAGCTGCGCGCACCCAATCTCATCCAAAAAGTGGCCAGTGCACTTCAAAAGCACTGCCTTGCACCAGAGGGACTGGAGCTCGAAGTCACCGAAACGATTGCACTTGCGGATGACGACCGTTCGCTGGAGGCGATGACGGCCCTGCGGGAACTTGGCGTTGGCATCGCCTTCGACGACTTTGGAACGGGATATGCGTCCCTCAGTTCGTTGCAGCGCTATCCGCTGACGACGCTGAAGATCGATCGCGGTTTCATCCAGCAGATCCGCAGCAGGCCGAACGATGCCGCGATCACCCGAGCACTGATCGGCCTGAGCCGAGACATGGGACTGGCGACGGTCGCGGAAGGCATCGAAACCCGCGAACAGGAGGGGGCGCTTGTGGCCTTGGGTTGCCCATGTGGTCAAGGCTATCTCTACGGTCGGCCTATGCCGTTCAGCGCGGTCTTGAGCCTCATCGAGCAGAAGGCAGCATCCGCGGCGCCGATTGGTCGGCAAGAAACCGGAACCTTCATTCGGGCTAGGCCCCACGCCCCTAAAGGAGGACATGGCGACTAGGAGCTAGGACACCTGGCTCGTGTGGGGTCCGCCTGCTGAATCAACGAAGGTCGCGTCTCAAAGCTGACTGCATTTGATGCAGACCTGCGATGCGCCCGGCCCTTCATCTCGTGAGTGATGGGCGTAAGGGACTCAGGCCGTTAGCCACCGTGGCGATCGCTGCGAGGAAGATCTACGATCCTGCTTCCGGCAGCGGCCCGATAGTAGATTTCCGTCACCCGAAACCGACCATCGATGCGTTTGCACTGGACGATGACGTCGATCGCGATCTTCAGCATCTCGCGTATGTCGTTTCGCTCCAGATCTCGCCCGCCTTCGGATTCCTTCACCAGCAGTGTCAGCTGTTCGAATGCAAACCTGGCTGAGTCGGCATGCACGGTGGTGATCGAACCCGGATGACCTGAGTTCACGTTGCGAATGTAGTAGAAGGCGGTTCCGTCGCGCAGTTCCTGCAGCAGAATTCGATCCGGCCGCATCCGCAGACAAGATTCGAGGAGATCCTTCGGCCCGACCCTTGCCAGCCCTTGGCCCCCCTTGGAATAGAAGAGACGGACATGGTTCGGTTGCGGGATGACGAGTTCGGGCGTGTCTTCGATCGAGATGATGCGTTCGCTGGAAGGGATATGGCGGATCAACGCTTTCGAAAGCGTCGTCTTGCCGGATCCTGTCGCCCCGGAGATGATGATGTTCTTGCGAGCGTATACGGCTTCTCGAAGAAAGGCCTGGTATGACCCTGCTCGATAAAGGTCCAGGAGCCTATGGTCGATTGCAGAGACGTCTGCGTCTTCCCTTGCCACCTCGGCGAACAAGCCGCCTTGATCAAGGTCGTTCAGGCTCAGCGACACCGACGACGGCTTTCTGATCGTGATGCTGACGGTTCCCTTTGTCGTGGCGGGTGGGATGACAATTTGGATCCGCTCGTCACCCGGCAGCGTTGCCGAGAGGATGGGTTTGGTTTCGTCGATCGACTGATTGGAATAGCTGGCGACAGCCCGCGCCAGACGCATCAGCTTGTCAAACGATAGCTCCGGCAGTTCGTGCGTTTGCCAGCCGGCGGTGCCCTCGGTGACCACCTGGGTCGGCCAATTGACGATGATCTCGTAGAGGGACTTGTCGCGGAGAAAAGGCGACAGCGGTACCAGCAGCTCGCGCACGACGCCGGAGTCGGCTCCCTCTGTCATGGCCGGGCTATTTCGTGACCAGGGTCGAAGCTGGACTGAAGTCGCCGAGAACCGCCCGATCGTAGATGCGGTTACGCGGTTCGCTCACGCGAAGCCGATAGACGCTCGAGAAATCGAGATCACGCGCCACGAATATCGAGACCAGCTCTCCTTGATGCTTCAACAGGGTCGGCGGAATGTTGATCGACTGCTCGACGGCGATGGTCGCGGCCTGCTTGCCGGCGCTCGTCGTGTTGTCTGCCTCGACGTCGCTATCCTGCAGCTGGCTGTTAGCGTAGGAGGTCGCGTCGCCGACGATCGACAAAAGGATCGCGCTGCCGAAACGCTCCCACCAATGGGTATCGACGTAGCCGTCGACACCGGCACGCCCGAGGGCATCGGTTGCCGGCGACGCCAGAGTGATGATCACGCCAGTCGGTGTCTTTGCCCGGTTCCAGAGCACAAACAGGCGCTTCTGGCCGCGGCGAAGGCCGCCGCGATATTCGCCGACGACCTGCGTGCCCTTCTCCATCAGCACGACGCGACCGTTGTCCGACAGGACGTCGCGATTGATGACGCAGCTGGTGAATCCGGGTTGGTCGGAGGACAGCGCCGTCTCCAGGACGCATGGAATGGAGGTTCCCGTGGCGACGATGAAGTCGCGATTTCCAAGGGTTCCGGCGCGCGAGCCCTGCAGCTGTGTCGGCGTCAGCATGCGATTGAAGCGCTGGTCCTCGTTTTCCGCCTCGGCACTGAAGCCGCCTGGATTATTTCCGAGGGGAACGTAGTTCGACGCGGCATCGGTGCTGGCATCCTGGTCTCGAGCATGAGGCTGGCGGGATTTTTCAGCGCCATAAGCCATGACCGGCGCGCGGCGGGCAGCGTCGAGAAGCTTCTCATCCTCGCCGTCCTGCTCGGGCATTCCGGGCGTCGGCAGGATTGATTCCGGTGGCGGGGCGGCGGGTTGGACCGGCTCCTTCGCCGGCTCGAAATCGGATGTCTGACGGATCACGACGCGTTCGGGCTGGACCCCGTCGACGGGCTTATCCTGCCTGCGCATCGACCAGAGCGCAAAGCCGACGAAGGCAATGATCGCCAGCGCCACGACGCCACGTCTCAGCGTCGGATTGGTGTCGAGGCTCCGGCCGGTCGACGTTTCGGCGCGCTCACCAGGAATTTGGGTGTTTTCTTCCTCGGCCATGACGTCCTCCTATTGTCCTGTCGCAGCCTGCGCCTTCACGATGCGCTCGACAGAGGGTGAGGTCGTATTGGTGTCGGGGTTGATGCCGATCCGATCATAGGCCTCGTTGAAGACGCACAGCACGTCGCCTCCCCTGCGCAGGATGAACTTGCGGCTGATCGCGTGCACCAGCACCAGGTTGTTGTCGACGGACTTCGGCACGAGGCTCTCGCTGCCGTCTGAATTTTCCATGTAGATCGCTGGCATTTCCTGGTTGCCGGCAAAGGCGAAGGTTGTGACCTTGCCGTTGTCGTAGACCGCCTGCGGTTCAAGTGCCGCCGACCCTTGCGCCGAATAGCGCCAGTTGCGTGGCCCATAGGCTTCGTGAAGCGCAAGAACCTTGTCTGCGTCGCCAGCCTGAGCCGCCTGCGCACGAGCAGCGGCATCGAGCCTGCGGCGTTCAGCCTCGTCGGCCGGATAGCGATACTTCACATAGAAGTAGGTGTTCTGCCCGGCCTCGACGGTGCCGTCGCGCACCGTCAGCTCCATCTGGTAGCTGCGCGTCGAGCCGTCCCGACGGGTCGTGACGACCGAGATGTTGGTCACGGGCTGGTTTTCGCGGGGCTTCAGGAACAGGATATTGCCGGCCGGCGCCACTTCCCATGCGACGCTGTTGCCGAGCGCCACGTGGGCGATCTCGTCGTCGGCGGCGAACTCGATCTGCACCGAGGACCGCAAGGTGCCGACGATCTTGGTGATATTATAGGGCTGGTAGTCGACGAAACGGATGCGGCTATCCTGCGATGCGCCGCGCGGAATATCGAGCGCCAACGCCGTTGTAGAAAGGCCGGCAACTAGGAGGGCGATCAGGAAACTCGGCTTCAATTGATGGCCTCCGGATCGGCGCGATATTCGCTTACGGCGAAACCGAGCGGATTGGTCAGCCGATCTGTCGAGGACATCGGCGCGTTGACATAAGAGAAGGTGAGCGTCGCCACCCAATGGGTGGTCCTGACGTCGTCGCCGCGGGTGACGGTCCTGGTATAGCGAACCGAAGCCACATTCGCGTTGATCAGCGAGATCGAGACGACAGTGATGCGCGACGTCGCGCCGCGGCCATAGATATTCTGCGGAGAATCCGGATTGCCGCCTCGATAGATCGCCGCAAAGCGCGCCTGCTCCGGCTGGGTCGAGAGCAGAGCGACCGTTCGAAAATTCTCCTCGCCCTCGCTCCAGACATAGGCTTCCCGCGCACGCACATATTTGGCCGCAAAATACTTGGTCACCGCCTCGTCATAGCTGCCGGCCGTCGACGTCAGCGCCGAGACGACGTCGACGATGCCGGTCGAATTATCGACCCGAACGACGAAGGGCTCGACCGTCTTCAAGGGGGTGAGGCCGGCAACGGCGACGATCGAGGTGGCGGCAAGCACGCTTGCGGCGACCGCGATGGACCAGGCAATGCGCGCCGACCGCTCCACCTGGATAAGCCGGTCCTGATCGAAGCGACGCGCCTTGTCGAAATAGCTCTTCAGACTGTCCTCACTCACCATCTCACCCCTCCTGGCATGGCCGGTAGGAACCCACCACGTCGATATGCGCGAAAGCGGCAGGTGCCTCCGTCAGCGGTTCTTCGCCATAGGAGGTCGCCTGGCCGGTGCCGGTCGCCGTCGCCGGGACAGCGTCGGGGCCGCTTTGCCTGGCGGGCTTGTTGTCCTCCCACTGCCACATGGCGCGGTTGAGCGGCCGGCGCGAATAGCCATCGCATTTGGGCAAAGGGTGGGACCTCGATGCGCAGCCAGTGAGCTCCAAGGCAAGGAGGAGCGAGACGATAATGCGGATCATTGAAATGCAAACCTCTGAAACGTTTGTCGTGGAGAAGTCGTCATCCGGCCCCTCAGGATCTGAGCCGGCGGCCGACGAAACGGGCGCCTCGCCCAACCGCTCTTGTGCCATGCGAGGCGGCCCAGGCAAGCGTGCTTTCATGGGCGTCTCGGCTGGCACCATAGCCGTAGGTCAAAGACGCCCCGCCCGCCGCAAGCGCTGAGGCAATGCCGGGCAGCTGGTAGAAGACGTAGAGAGCGGCAAGGCAGATGGCGCAAAGGGCGACCGGACGCATCATCACATCCGTGTAGCTTTCGATTGCCGTGAAGGTCGTGTCGATACAGCTGATCAACAGTGAACCGATGGCGACGACCAGGACCTGGAGAATGACGAAATTGGCGAGCTGACCGATCCAGGATTCGGTGAAACGGCGGGTGGACTGGAACATTGCAAGCGCGACGAAGATTGGGCCGATCGCCAGCACGATGGCGAGCGCCAGCCGTGCATAGAGCGAGACGATATAGCCGATCGCCGCCACGGTGAAGCTCGCGCCGATCGCCATCATCCCGCCGATGCCGTTGACGATGTCGGCCGGCCAGGTGGCACGCGCCCAGATTTCCTTGGCGCATTTCTGGCCCTTGTCGAGCAGACTGTCGAAGGTGGACGCGCTGGGCGCCGTCCCCGAGTTCAGCGCCTGCGAGATCTCGCGGGGCAGCGTCTCGAAGAAAATGTTGGTGACATAGGTCTGATATTCGCTGGCGTTGCGCACCAGCATGACGATGATGGCAAGCTTCATCGCCCGAAACGCGAATTCGAGAATGGGCTCCTGGACCGAGCCCCGCAGGACAAGGTAACCATAGAGCACGACGTAGAGCGTCAGCGCCGCGGTGAGCGGGCCGCCGATCCAGCTGGCGATGTTCGACGTGCCCGACGAGATGAAATTTTCCAGCGGTGCCTTGAACTGGCCGTCGACGAAGCTGAAGACCTGGTACATCACTCAGGCTCCTGGCGATTTACGCGGAAGATGAAGCCGAACCCTCCAGTCCGCCGCCTCGGCGTTTTGGCAATTTGGGGTCTGACGCAAGGCGCCGGGGTTGTTGCGGCATTCACTTGTGATCTTCGCCAGCAGGACCTCATCATCTATCAGTTCGTCGACAGTGTAGATCCTGTCTTCCTCGCCGAAGCAGCCAGAAAGGGTGAACATGACGATGCCAAGAAGGAGATGTTTCATTTGAGCGCCTCTCCCATGGCATCGAGGCGCTTGCGCCAATCCTCGGCCTTGCGCTGGTCGTCGACCTGAACCTCAGCCTGCTGGACCATCTGCAGGGCCTGCATGCGCAGCACGTCGGTCTGCAGGAAGGCGGTTTCGGCCTGCAGCCGTGCCTGAAGATCGGCGATATCCTTAGCATCCGCAGCACCTGAGATCTGCTGGCGCAGCTGATCGATGCCATCGATGCGCTTGGTGGCGGCATCGTAGATCTGCTGGCCGAGGCTCATCTGGCCGGCATTCCGGTTCTGGGCGCGCGCCAGTTCCTGGGCATAGAAGTCATTGGCATCGGTGCGATAGGTGGAATTATTCTCGAGGAATTTCGAGGCGGAGGTTGCGAAGGTCCCCGTGCCCGAACCTTTCAGCAGCCCTTCAATGGCATTGAAGTCCTGCGGCAACGCCTTGCGGATCGAAGGATCGTTCAGCAGGCCGGCGACATCGGCCATGTTGGTGACCTTGTTCAGCGATGCGTAAAGCTGCTGGGCCTGCTGAAGCTGTTGATTGAGTGCATCGAGCTGTGATTTCAGCTGCGTGATGCTCTCGATCTGCTTGGCGATCGCCGTCTCATCGATGACCGGAATGCCCTGTGCGAATGCCGCTCCAATAGGCAACAGTGCAGCCATCATTGCCAGAGAAAATCCCATTCTGACCCTTTCCATCAATCCGTTCTCCTTCTTTGCTGAAACACCGGCAGCCAATCTTCGAGCCGGTCGCCGACCTCCTTTCGGATCGCCTCAGCGAACTCGACGCTGGCGGTGCGGCCGGAGAGAATGTCGAGCTCTTCATCGAAACCCCTGAGGTTCAATTCGGCGACGACGCTGTTGTGCCCCTGCTTGACGATGAAGCGGCGGCTTTCGACCGGAAGCTCACGGGAGAGAAGCTCGAACTCGCGCTCCGTCAGTTTGAACCCGTCGACGTAATCGGCATGATCGCCGCGCGGATTGGGGAGGAATATCTGCGTCGGGCACTGCTCGATGATCGTATGGGCGATCGGCGAGACGATCGCATCGCGCGGGCTTTGGGTCGCAAACAACATCAGCCCATTCTGTTTGCGGATCGTCTTCAGCTTGTTCTGGGCGAGATCACGAAAGCCTTCGTCCTGCAGGGCCTTCCAGAACTCGTCGATGACGATGATGATGCGCCGCCCGTCGATCAGCTGCTCGATGCGGAAGAATAGGTAGGCCATCAGCGGAGCGCGAATTTCCTGATTGTCGAGGAAATCGGTCATGTCGTAACCGACGAACTTCGCACCGATCCCGATGTCGTCGGTCTCGTTGTCAAACACCCAGCCGAGCGGGCCTCCTCTCTCCCATCGCCTCAGCCGCGCGGCGATGCCTTCGGGATCGGTGTTGTTGAGGAAGGTGCGCAAGGCGCCGATGGAGCGGCGCTCGACCGGAAGGTCCGCCAGCCCGTCGATGGCCGATGCGATGTCGCGCAGCTCCGGGACCGTCAGATCGCGCTTCGCCGATCCGACCAGCTGGCCGACCCAGCGGGCGAGGAACACCTTGTTCTCGGGGGTAAGCTCCAGCGCCCTTAACGGCGCGCAGCCGGTGGGAACACCGTTTCGAAGCGGCAGGTAAGTGCCGCCCGCGGCCCGGACGAACAGGTCAGCTCCCCGATCCTTGTCGAAGAAGACCATTTCGGGATCATGTTTTTCGAGCTGTGAGAGCATGAAGTTCAAGAGCACCGTCTTGCCGGCGCCCGACGGTCCGCAGACAAAGGTGTTGCCAAGGTCGCTATGATGGAAATTGAAATAGAAGGGTGAACCGGAGGCAGTCTTCAGCATGGCGACCGCCGGCCCCCATTCATTTCCGTCCTTCCTGCCGGTCGGATAGGAATGAAAGGGAGAGAGTGCTGCAAAATTCCGCGAGGTAATGGCGCCGGATCTTGCCCGGAAGCGGAAATTGCCCGGCAACTGCCCCCACCATGCCGCCTCGAGCCCGAGATCCTCGCGGGCGACGACCGCACCGCCGTTGGTGAGGTATGCCCGTGCCTTGGCCATTTGGTCGCTAAGCTCCTTCACTGAAGGCGCGAAGACCGAGAGCGCGAGATGATGCTCACCGAGGACAAACCGGTTCGACTCCAGATCGTCCATCGCATCGCCGAGCTCTTCGATCTGCGAGGCCGCCTTGTCGCCGGCGCTGACCATCTGGTTCTGCTTGCGCCCCATGATCGTGCGCGCATCGGCCTTCGAGAGGAAGGCGAAAGACTGCGTCAGGATGAGCTCGAAGGGGGCCGTCAGGATGCCGTCGAGCATGCCGCCGCGGGTCGTCGCCGGATATTCCTTGAACCCGAAGATCCCGGCATAGCGGCTATCGGCCTCATGACGGATCTCGATGGTTTCCCGACCGACGATCACCCGATCCGAATAGATCGCCGAAGATATCCTGCCCTCCGTCAACGGGACGCGCTCCCGCCGGCCGCCAACGATCTGATGCAGCACCTCGCTTTGTTCGGAAAAGAGAATGCCGTCCTGCTCGTAAAGGGAGAGCACTCGAGGCTCGAAGCGCTTCAGGCCCGCGGTGACATCGGATACCTTGTCCTTCAGGTGCTTCAGGGCGTCCTCGTCAACCTCGACGCCGGCGCGGCCTGCCCTGCGCAGGCGCGAGAGAAGGCTGGCGGCTTTTTCGGCGGGATCCCGGCCCGGATGCCAGACGAGCGAGAGGTAAAGATCGTTTCGAAACAGATCCTCATCGATCATGCGTTCGCGGTACCTTGCATTCAGCCCCTTTGAGAATGGATTGGCGAACTCTCCGTCCGGGTAGGCGTTGTCGCGACGGCGAATGACATGTGTCCACAGCGCCAGCCGCTCGTCGGTAATGTTGCGGTAGAGCGTATTGAGGTCTCGGTGCAGGCTGTTCAGGTCCAGGACATCGGCTGTTTCGAAGGATACGCCTTCGAGCGCAAGCATCACCATCAGCGCTCTGGACTTCAGCGCGATCGTTGTCTCGTCGACATGGCGGACGTGCGGAATGAAGGTTTCTGGGCCGAGTTCGCGTGAGCGAAGCGTTGCGATGCTAGGCAAGGCTCAGGTCCCTTTCGTCATAGTGCCGGATGAGCGTCAGCGGCGAGAGCGTGGCGCCGCCCCAATAGGCCGCGTTGCGTGACCGGCCGCGGGTGTCGAGCCACGAGATCAGGATCCGGAACATGTTGTGGTCATGCTTGACGAGCGTCCGGAATATGAAATGAAAGACGACGCCGACCAGTGCGTAGGCGATCGATCCAGCGGTGATGTAAAGGATCGTCGTCAGCATGACGTTGACGCCCATCGCCTCCATCGTCACGCCGGCGATCATCGCCGGGCGGGTGCAGGCAAGAAACAGGGTGTCTTCCTCGATGGCAGTAGCTGTCGGCATGTCATCAGCTTCCGACGATCGTATTGACGAGTTCCGTCGCCCCGAAAATCCCGCCGATGCCGATGATCCAGAAGCCGGCGCGACGCAGATCCATGTAGCCGAACATCCAGGCGATGCAGATGATGATGACGGCGATGACGGCAAGCAGCCGGGCGATGTTGCCGGTCAGCATGTCGACGATGTTCTGCAAGACGGTTTCGACGCCGGCTGCCTGGGCAAAAGCCGGTTCTGCCAGGCAGGCGACGATGGCGACTGCCATCAACGCGGGAGCCGCGACAGGGCGAAGGGTTGCTGTTGAGATCATTGGCTTTGCTCCGATCGTTCATTCTGAAACACGAGGACCTTAGTCTGCCGCCGGGCGTTGAAGACGTCCCACGATGCGGCTTCGGCGGATTGACCAGGCAACTGCGCGGCTGAGGACGCGTTTCTCCGGAGTTCCGGCTCCGCGCGAGGGGCTCCTTCGCGCGGCTCGGCGACAGTGAGAGGTGCCAGGTTGGAAGACAGGCGGACCATTTCATGGCGGACCTGCTCGTCATATTTGACCATCTCGCCGACCGACGGATCGTTCCGGCCATAATAGGATTGGAGCATGACCTTCTCGGCCTGCGTCGCATCGGCGCCTGCATGCAATGCGAGGCGATAATAGCTGTTGAGCAGAGTGGCCGTCGCCTTTAAGTTCAGGCAGGGATCGAACCCATCCGAGATCGAAAGCCTGAATTTGCCCAACTCCTCTATGCCGAGGCCGCCAAGCCCGATCTGAATGTCCTGATGATCAGCGGCAAGCGAGGTCGCGAGCTCAATGGCTTCCGCTTTCGACGCGGGCTGGCGCTCAAGCGGCGGGCCGCTGTTGATACGAATGGCGAAGGGCCTGAAACGGCTCTCGAGACTGATGACGGCGGCAAGCGTTCTGACCTCCACCATAGGTGCGCAGTTCTGCGCGAGATCCATGAAAGTGCCGGCCATCGATCAGTACCAGACCCGCTGCGTCGCCGACCCGTCGATCGTCACGTCGACATAGTGCGGCTGCGATCTGACCTTCGGGCGGGCGGTCGGATGACCCATGCACTGGCGACGTCCGTCCAACATCTGCCACCGCGGCGATAGAACCGAGCCGTTGCTGGAGCGGCGGCTCTCTCCGACAGTGGGGCAGTATGCGTCGCTCACCGGCTGGAGGGACGTCGACACGCAGGTTGCTTCTCGCTGGCGCGGACCATAATCGCTTTCCAGCCGGTAACCCGTTTCGCAGTAATAAGGCTCATAGCCCGGGCGCGAACTGGTAAAGCCGACGCCGCTGCATGTCGGGAACGAATGTCCCTTGGCAAGCTCGCGCCACAGCTTCTGGATCGGCGGGCGGCATGCCGCGAACTGCGTCGCACCTCCAGGGTTGGAAAGGCACAGGATAACCTCGCAGCCCCATTCATTTGCTTGCGCCTGGCCAGGTGAAGTAAGGTAGGGTGGCAATATGCAGCAGGCCGCGACGACCGAGTTGAGCAGAAGGTTTTTCATGAGTACGACTCTCCAGAGGACATCCCATTGCGGAAGAGGTGGCTTGCCTTTAATCGCGTTTATACTGATTTATATAACACAGTAAAATAGCATGACAAGAGCACTCACAACCCAGTGGCGTAACCTGGCTTTCTCAGGTCTCATCCTGCACGAAATCCTCGATCACCCCCTCGAAGACGAGACGCCTCAGGCACGGCTGAAGCAGGTCGGCATGATGACGGTCCTGTACAGCATGAACCAGGCGCATCAGAAGTTAACCCTTTCTAATATCATGGAAATTACTGCACTAACTCGCAGTGGCGTCAAAGAGACGGTCGATCTCCTGGTCAAGCGAGGGATGCTGGACGAGACGATCGTCAAAAATTCGATGGGACGTGGAACGGCCCGTCAGTTCGAGATTTCAGAAGCGCTTTTGGAGAAACTGAGCTCGTTCGGGGCCGGCTGAAAACGGATTTAAGTGACGATTTCAACCGCTCAAAATGAACCGATCAAGAATCGCCGCAGGGCTGGGCAAATGATTGCAACCCCTCGGCCTGTTCTTGACAAACCGAACAGGAGCCGCCTTTTCGGGACCGACGTGTTTCTGAAATGCTGCGCGACCGATGCCGGTTTCACGGCGAAACGTCGACAGCCCCCTCATCGGCCTGCTTGCGATGTCATGATCCAGCCATGGCATCCGTCAATCATGCGCACAAACCATCAGAATATAGCGGGTTCAGCATATGATCGCTGGCAGGTGGTCGCCACCGGTTGACGCTTGACCCACGTGGTTCTTTGTTCCGCAGCATTTCAACTCGAACCGGTCGCAGGACATCGTCAAGGCGATGGTGGCACGCGGTTCTTGGACTGCCTGTAGTCGTTTATCAGGTCCCGCGCGTGGGCTGATCACGCGAAGGACTGCCGGTCGCTGCTCGAATGCCAGCCTGGCGAAGGCCGCATGGACGGTGGGCGACCGAGCCTGGATGAGCCCACGTTCACATTGCGACCGTTGTAGAAATCGGTGCCGTCGTACACCTTCTGCAGAAGATTGCGATCCGGTCGCAGGCGCAGCCAAAGAATCAAAGAAGTTCTTCGTGGCGACTTTTGCCAGCCCCGACCAGGCCAACGGTTCCAGGCCGGGCCGGGATAGGAGAACGATCGGTCGCTGCCTCCAGTCTCACTCAGCGGGAAAGTCTTTGGCGATCGGAAGGATCAAGCCCACCGCCTGCCCTGATGCGCTGATCGCCGCGTTTAGTCAGTGCCGTCCGCTGGACACCGACGGCCCGACGCTGCAATGCCAGCAGCAGCAGCAGCAGCAGCAGCAGAGAGAGAGAGAGAGAGAGAGAGAGAGAGAGAGAGAGAGAGAGAGAGAGAGCAGTCGACATCTGGTTGAAGGATATCGCGCCAAGCCCGGCGCTGCGCCGATGGTTTTGGCCACGACCCCGCCAAATGGACCGAGTTCCAACGCCGGTATCGGGACGAGTTGGAGAAGAACCCCTCCGCCGTCGAGGAGCTGAAACGCCAGATCGAACAAGCGGACGCGACATTTCTCTACGCGGCGAAAGACGTGGGCCACAATCACGCCATCGTGCTTCAGCGCTTCCTCGGCAAAGACTGACGCGTCGGTGACCGACGCCGATGACAAGCTGTTTCTCTGGGTCCGAAATCTCCGGGAACCTATGCGACCGACCTGCATCCAATGCTTGCTTTCGAAGACAAAACAGTGTTGCCGCGGGAAGGCATTCGGTCGCGACACAAGGGAGCTTGCAAAGGTTCTGATCGGGCGCCTCAAGTGCGTGACTGTCGTGGACGTCATCGGCGCATCGCCGCCGCTTGATGACCTTGATCAGCCGCGACGATCCTAGCCACTGCTAACAGAACAGAATCAAAAGTGCCTCGTCGCCAATGAGCTTCTAACACATTTGCACACCAGAAGAAAAAGGCGATCACGAACTCGTGTTCTCGGCAGACCGTAACATCAGTGGTTTCCAAACGAATACAGAAATACCGCAGCCGATCACCGGCCTGCGGAGGTCAAAGAGGAGATCATCCATGAACCGTTCCACGCTCACGCTCGCCCTCGCCGGCTCGCTCGCCAGTGCAATCGCGTCCGCGTCCTTCGCCGCACCGCTCGCCCCGGAAAAGATGGTCGGCAATGAGAAATGCTATGGCATCGCACTGAAGGGTCAGAACGATTGCGCAGCCGGCCCCGGCACCACCTGCGCCGGCACCTCGACCATGGACTACCAGGGCAATGCCTGGAAAGCCGTCCCCGCCGGCACCTGCACCTCGATGAATGTCAACGGCCATAAAGGCATGCTGGAGCCGATGAAGGGTTGAACCCGACCCGGAGGCCCGGTTTGGCCGGGCCTCCGCCTCATCCGTCGATACCGGGAGAACAGCAATGACCGTTTCAGCAGACCGTGCCACCGTCCTGCCGCCACGCGCCGGCCTCGGCCTCAAGCCGGAACATTACGAAACCATTCTCGCCATCAGGCCGGATGTCGGCTTTTTCGAGGTCCATGCCGAAAACTACATGGGTGCTGGCGGGCCGCCGCACCGCTATCTCGAGGCCGTTGCCGACCTCTATCCGCTCTCGCTCCATGGCGTAGGCCTGTCGATCGGTGCAGCGCGCGACCTCGACAGAGAACATCTGAAGCGGCTTCGCGGTCTCATAGACCGTTACCGGCCGCAGAGCTTTTCGGAACATCTGGCCTGGTCGACCCACGAGACCGGCTTTCTGAATGACCTTCTGCCGCTGCCCTATACGGCCGAAACGCTGGCGCGGGTCGTCGACCATGTCGATGAGACGCAGCAATGGCTCGGCCGGCAAATGTTGCTCGAAAATCCGTCGACCTATCTATTGTTCTCCGAGAGCACGATCGACGAAGTGGATTTCCTGACGGAGATCGCCGACCGCACCGGCTGCAGGCTGCTACTCGACGTCAACAATGTCATGGTTTCGGCCGTAAACCATTGTCTCGATCCGGTCGCCTATGTCGACCGTTTCCCGATTGAACTGGTTGGTGAAATCCACCTCGCCGGCTATGATGAAACCGTCGACAGCGTGGGTGACCGGCTGCTGATCGACGCCCATGGCAGCACCGTCAGAACCGATGTGGTGGAGCTTTACCGACACACGCTGTTCCGGAGCGGCCCCCTGCCGACATTGATCGAGTGGGACAACGACGTGCCGGATTTTGCCACCCTTCACGCCGAAGCAGTTCGCGCCGATGCCATGCTGGCAGCCGCGGCTGTGGATCGCGGCGCAACCCGGGCGGCATGACCATGGGTCTCACCGAAAGCCAGGATGCCTTCGCGGCCGCCCTGCTGCACCCGGACGGACCGCTTCCCCACGGCATCACCACCGCCCGCGGCGCGGCCGATTCATCACGCTTCGCCGTCTACCGCAACAATGTCTATGTCGGGCTGACCACGGCATTGGGCCAGCGCTTCCCCGTGACGAAGCGGCTCGTCGGCTCCGACTTCTTCGCCGGCATGGCCCGCGCCTACGCCGCAGATCACAAGCCGGCCTCACCACTGATCATGCACTATGGCGATGAATTCCCCGATTTTATCGCAGCGTTTCTCCCCGCGGCTTCTCTCCCCTATCTGCCCGATGTCGCCCGGATCGAGGCTGCCTGGACCCGGGCCTATCATGCGGCGGACAGATTGCCGCTCGATGTCGCCCAACTCGCCGCCGCGCCCTCGGAGAGGCTTGGCGACATGACGCTCGTCCCACATCCCTCGGCTCGGCTCGTCCGGTCGGACTTTCCCGTGGGCTCGATCTGGAGCGCCCATCAGGGCGAGACCGTGGCAACGGTAGCCGACTGGCAGGCCGAGACCGTGCTGGTGGTGCGAGCGGCAATGCACGTCGAGGTACATGTCCTACCAGCGCGGGACGCGGCGTTCGCCGGCTCCCTCCTTGAGGGCGTTACCCTCGGCGAGGCGGCGCAGACCGCATTCGCCGCCGCGCCCGATTTCGACTTCGGATCGGCGCTGATTGGTCTCATAGGCCTTGGCGCATTCAGCGTTTTTGAACCTGTTGAAGGAGAACTTCCATGACCGTCGAACGTGCTTCCTCCCGCGGTCTCGGCGCAGCACTTGTCTCGCTTCATCATCGCGCCGAACGCCTGTTCGCATTAATTCCACAGTCGCTGCCGCTGCTGGCGCTGCGCATCGGCCTGGCAATCCCGTTCTTTAAATCGGGGCTGACGAAGTGGGACGGATTCCTGACCCTTTCGAACGGCGCCAGATTTCTTTTCGAACAGGAATTCAAGCTCCATATATTCGGCAGCCAATTCTCCTACCCGATGCCGTTGACCATGGCGGCCGCGGCCGGGATTGCCGAACTCGCCCTGCCCGTCCTGCTGGTCCTGGGCCTTTTCACCCGCTATGCGGCTCTTGGCCTGCTTGCGATGACGGCAGTGATCCAACTCACTATTCCAGACGGCTGGGCCAACTTCCATCTTCCATGGGCCGCCATGGCGCTGACCCTTATGGTGTATGGTGGCGGCAGGATCGCACTTGATCCCCTTGTCAAATTGCGCCGAGATTGACCCAGATCCACCGCTTTGGATCTGCTGGGTACACCTCACGGCGCTTGATTGGAGAAATTCATCTTTCGGGCAGTTCGGCCTAAGGGCCAGTGGAATTCGCGGTCAGCGTCGGCGATAGAAAAGCAGGATTAAGCGTCCGACAGTCCGGTATGCCATCACCGAGCCCGCCCGGCTCGTTCAAGCCACGGCTTGCGCGCCGGTAATTTCCACGAGCGAGCCGCACATGAAGGCCGCTTCGTCCGATGCAAGGAACGCAACGAGCGCTGCCACCTCCTCCGGCCTGCCGATACGGCCGTAAGGCACGAGTTTGTCGAGATCGGCGATCGTCCGCGCGGCGCGGGTGACGCCTGCTTCCAGCATCGGCGTGTGGATTTCACCCGGGCAGACGGCATTGACCCTGACCTTGTCGGGCGCGTAGTCGCGGGCGAGGTTCTGGGTGAAGGCGGCGACCGCCTGGCCGGCCAGCGGTTGAAGGTGAGACATGGCGGCTCCTAACCCAGCAAACCGACCTGGGGTCCCCAGGTGTCGGACAGCGCAAATCCCGCGGTGAAGGGATCGTCGTCGGACAAGCGGAGCTGTTCGCGACCGTAGACATAGGCCCGGCCGGTTATTCGCGGCAGCACGGCGCGGCGGCCTCCCACCTCGGTCTCGCCGATCGCCTCCGCCAGGAATTCCCCGCCGATGATCGACCGCGACGTCCTGCGGTCTCCGACGGAGACTTCTCCGCGGGCGTGGAGCGCAGCGAGGTTCGCCGAGCTGCCAGTCCCACAGGGTGAGCGGTCGACACGGCCGGGCTGCAGCGTCGTACAGGTCCGCACTGCCCCATCTGGTTCCTGTCCGCGAAACATCACGTAGGCAATCTCATCGACGCCTGTCAGGACGGGATGGGCGACCGAGACCTGCCCTGACAGAAGCGACTTGAGCTCGATACCGGCTTCTGCGAGCAGCCGGGCATTGGCAGGCGCAATATCGAGGCCGATCTGGTCGACATCCACGAGCGCATAATAGACGCCGCCGAAGGCGACGTCGATTTTGATGCGGCCCCATTTCGGCGTCTCCACCTCCCTGTCCAGCGCTTCGGCGAAGCTCGGCACGTTGTTGAGGCTGACGGACAGGCACTGGCCGTCGCGGCAAACTGCGCGTGCGACGATGAGACCGGCGGGCGTGTCGAGACGGACGACCGTCTCCGGTTCCGACATCGGCACCCGCCCGCTCTCGAGAAGTGCCGTGACCACGCAGATGCAGTTGCTGCCGGACATCGGGTGGGCGCGATCGGCCTGGAGGACGATGAAGCCGGCATCCGCGTCGCTGCGGGTCGGCTCGACCAGCAGGTTCACCGACATGGCGACATTGGCGCGCGGCTCGAAGGTCACGAAGCGGCGCAGACTGTCGTCGACCGTGTTGATGTGGTTCATTTTGTCGAGCATCGTCGCACCGGGAATCTCCGGCGCTCCTGCCACGATGACCTTGCCGATCTCGCCCTGGCAGTGAACCTGTAAGAGCTCCAGGGTCCGGTTCCAGTTCACTTGGCCGCCTCCGGCTTTATGTACCAGCCCCAGGGGTCCTCGCTGGTGAAGCGGGTGATCTGCTTGGTCTCGAGATAGTTGTCGAGGCCCCAGCGTCCGAGTTCGCGGCCGATGCCGGATTCCTTGTAGCCGCCCCACGGTGCTTCCGTGAACGTCGGTTGCGAGCAATTGATCCAGACGATCCCGGCGCGGAAGGCGGCGGCAATCCGCTCGGCGCGAGCATCGTCCTTCGACATCACAGCCGCGGCCAGGCCGAAGCGCGAGTCGTTTGCGAGCTCCACGGCCTCCTCTTCTGTCTTGAAGGAGCGCACGCAGACGACCGGTCCGAATATCTCCTCCTTCCACGCGTCGCTGTCGAGGGGCACGTCGGTCAACACCGTCGGCCTGAGATAGAACCCTCTGTCGAATCCTTCCGGGCGCGTGCCGCCGCAGGCGACAGTGGCGCCGGCCTTCCGGGCGCCTTCGATCGCCGAGACGATCTGGTCATATTGGCGTTTCGAGACGAGCGGGCCGAGAAGGGTTCCTTCGTCGAGACCATTGCCGATCTTGATCCTGTTCGTCTCTTCGACCAGCCGTTCGAGCAGACGGCCATAGATTGCTTCGTGCACGAGAACGCGGGATGTGGCAGAGCAGACCTGGCCCTGGTTCCAGAAGATGCCGAACATGATCCACTCGACGGCCTTGTCGATATCGGCGTCCTCGAAGACGACGAAGGGCGACTTGCCGCCGAGCTCCAGGCTGACGCGCTTGATGTCACGGGCAGCGGCAGCCATGATCTTCGAGCCGACCGGTCCGGAGCCGGTGAAGGCGAGCTTGTCGACTTGCCTGTGATCGATGATCGCCTGTCCGGCGATCGAGCCTGCCCCCGTTACAATATTGAGGACGCCTCGAGGCAGCCCGGCTTCGTCGGCGACTGCCGCCAGCTCGAGCGCCGTCAGCGATGTCAATTCGGCGGGCTTCAGCACCACGGTGCAGCCGGCGGCAAGCGCCGGGGCAACCTTCCATGCCGCCATCAAAAGCGGATAGTTCCAGGGAATGATCGCGCCGGCTACCCCGATCGGCTCACGCACCGCCTTGGAGGTGAAGCGCGCATCGGGAAGCGCGATCGCCTCCTCGGGGTCGTTATCGAGCTGTTCGGCCAGCCCCGCATAGAAATCGAAGCAGCCCGCCGCATCGGCGACATCCCAGTCGGCCTCTGGAAACGGCTTGCCGTTGTCGAGAACTTCGAGGCGTGCGATCTCGGCCTGACGGGCGCGAATGCCGTCCGCGATGGCGCGGAGATATCCGGCGCGCCGGGCTCCCGTCAGCTTCGGCCAACCATCCCTATCGAAGGCACGGCGCGCAGCCTTCACGGCGAGGTCGACGTCTTCGGCCGTTGCGGCGGCGATCCTGTGGATCACCTCCTCAGTCGCCGGATTGATCACCTCGCAGGTTCCGCCCTTGGCCGGTTTCACCCATTGCCCATCGATGTAGAGTTCGCTTCGCATAGTCACTCCCTTCGCTTTGCGCCGACGCCGCTCTCAGAAACGGTCGACGCGATAGGGTTTCATGTCCACGGGCGGTTCGACGCCCGTGATGAGATCGGCCATCAGGCGGCCGGTCGTCGCCGCATAGGTGAGGCCGAGATGTCCGTGGCCGGTTGCGTACCAGACGTTGCGGCGCTTGGCGGAAGGCCCCATGACCGGCACGGTGTCGGGCAGTGCCGGGCGATGCCCCATCCACTCAGTTGCCTGCCGGACCTTTAGATCCGGCAATGCCTCCTGAGCCCTCTTCACCAGGATCTTCGCGCGCCGGTAGTCCGGCGGTGCGTCGAGACCGGCCATCTCGACCGTGCCGCCGACGCGGATGCCGCCCGCCGTCGGCGTAACCATGAAGGCGCGCGCCGGCCAGATGATCGAATGGCGCATCGAGATGCCGGGCTCCATGATCTGCGTGTGGTAGCCGCGTTCGGTTTCAAGCGGGATATGTTCCCGCAGCAGGGCAGAAAGCCGGGCGGTGAAGGCGCCGGCCGCAAGCACCACCTTGTCGGCAACAACGGTACGCCCATCCGCCAACCGGAGAGCAGAGACGCCGGCGTCGGCCTGCTCGAAATCGACGACATCACCCTGAACGATCCTGCCGCCGAGCCGCCCGAACCGTTCCGAAAGGGCGAAGACAAGCCTGTATGGGTCGGTGATCGACCGGTTGTCGGGAAAGAGGACCGCCTTGCCGATCTTCGTCGTCAAAACAGGCTCGAGGTCCTGGATGGCGTTGCCGCCAAGGATTTCGTGCCTGAAGCCGAAGCGCTCCAGGATTTCCATATGCTCCCGATCGGCTTTGAACTCGGCGTCATCGGTATAGAGGCTGAGGCACCCCTCGGCGGTCAGCATGTGTCCGAGGCCGGTCTCCTTCAGGAGCGCGTCCAGGTCTTCGTAGACGCGCCGGCAAAGCGCGGCGCCGGCTGCCTCCAGTTCCCGCAGCTTCGAGGGACGGCTTGCAGCCAGGAACCGCAGGAACCAGGGCACCAGTTTCGGCAGATAGCCGGGACGGATGCGGACCGGACCCTCCGGATCGAGCAGCCATTTCGGCATCTGCGCCCAGATGCCCGGACGCGAGGCCGGCATGAATTCGGTGACGGCGATGCTCGCCATGTTGCCATAGGAAGCGCCGCGGCCCGGCGCCGCCTTGTCGAGCAAGGTGACGGCTTTTCCCCGGCGCTGCAGTTCATAGGCGATTGTGGTGCCGATAATGCCGGCGCCGACGACCACGATGGATGACACGGCCAACCTCGCAATTTCAGTGGTTCGGGGCGGCTTGACCGCCCCATAACTGTTACCAGTCCAGGCCCGTTACCAGTTGAGGATCGGCTGCATCGCCGCCTTGAATTCGGCCTTCTCCTCCGCCGTCAGTTCGCCGAGCGGCGCGCGGCAGGTGCCGACCGGCGTGCCCTGGAGCTCGCAGCCATACTTGATCTTCTGGACGAACTTGCCGCTCTCGAGGATGTTCAGCGCTCTGTAAAGAACCGTCATCATCTCGCGGGCCTTTTCGAGGTCGCCGGAACGGAACGCCCGGTCGAGGTCGCAGCACGCTTTCGCCATGCAGTTGGCCGGACCGCAGATCCAGGAATCCGCGCCCCAGAACATGAAGTCCAGCGCGATATCGTCGGAACCCGAGACGAGGTCGATGCGGCCCTTGTAGCGCGAATGGATATCGACGGCGCGCTGCAGAACGCCCGAGCTCTCCTTGATGCCGATCACCCGGCGATCGTCGGCGAGCGCATCCATCAAGTCGAAGGAGATCTCGATGCCGTCCTTCGGGGGATAGTTGTAGAGGATGAGATTGACATCAGTGGCGTCGAGCACGGCGCGGTAATGCGCGAGCAGTTCGTCCTGCGTCGGACGCGTGTAGAAGGGTGTGGCGAGCAGAACCGTGTCATAGCCGATCTCCCTGGCGCGCGCCGTGTTCTCGATCACCTCGCGGGTGGCAGGCGCGTTGGTGCCGGCGATCAGTATCTCGCCGTCATTGGCGAAGACCTTGACGAACTTGAGCACCTCGTCGCGCTCCTCGTTCGAGAGGGAGAAGTATTCGCCGGTCGAGCCCATCGGCACCCAGCCCGTGACACCGGCCGCACGCAGCGCCGTCAGGTGCTTTTCGAACGCCTTGAAGTCGATCTTGTTGTTCGTGTCGAAGGGAGTGATGAGCGCGGGCATGACGCCGGAAAGTTTCATGGGGAATTCTCCTGTCTGGGAACGACTATCTTCAGATTGCGAGCTTCTTCAGGATCCGGCCTTCGACGAGCGAGACGGCTCGCGTCAAAGGAAAGGCGATCGCGAAGTAGATGAGGGCGACGACCGTCAGCACTTCGACGGGACGAGCCGTGTTGTTGGAGATGTTCTGGCCGACGAACATCAGGTCCGCCATGCCGACGGCGGAGACCAGGGCGCTCTCCTTGAAGAGGCTGACACAGTTGGACAGCAGCGTCGGGATTGCGCGCAGTACGGCCTGCGGCAGCACGACGTTCATCACTTGGCTCCTGCGCGGCAGGCCGAGGGCGACGCAAGCGTCCAGTTGTTCCTGGCCGATGGACTTGAGGCTTGCCCGGAAGGTCTCGCTGGTGATCGCCCCCATGTAGAGCGTCAGCGCGATGACACCCGAGGCCAGGTTCGAGAGCTCGACGCCGAGCAGCAGCGGCAGGCAGAAGAAGATCCAGAAGAGCTGGATAAGCACCGGCGTGCCGCGGAAGAACTCGACATATAGGCTGGAGATCGCGCGAAGCGCGAGGTTGCGCGACGTCCTGAGGAGACCGACGAGAAAGCCGAGAGAGCATCCGAGCACGATGCAGATGACCGTCAGCTTGAGCGTCATCCATAGACCGAGCAGAAGTGCGTGTTCGAAACGCAGCAGGATGGAGAAGTCGAGCGTCATTCCGGCCCCCTAGCTGACAAGGATCTGGCGGCGGCGTTCGAGCAGGCCGACGATCTGGGTTATCGGGAAGGACACGGCGAAATAGATGAGAGCGACGACCGTAAAGGTCTCGATCGGGCGGTAGGTCTCGGTGGCCAGCGTCTTGCCCTGGTACATCAGGTCCTGGATAGCCACGATCGCGACCAGCGCGCTCTGCTGGAAGATGACGATACCGTTGGTTAGAAGCACCGGGATCGACGCGCGGAACGCCGTCGGGAAGACGATGTAGAGCACCCGCTGCAACGGATTGAGACCAAGCGCGATGCCGGCGTCGAGCTGTTCGCGTGGAACCGCCTGGATGGACGCCCGGTAGGCCTCGGCGTTGAACGCCATCAGATTGAGCCCAAGCGCCAGGATGCCCATCGTCACCGGGTCGAGGAAGACGTCGAACAGCATCGGCACGCAGTAGAATATCCAGACGATCTGAACGATCGCCGGCGTGCAGCGGAAGAATTCGACGAACAGCATGAAAGGCAGCCGCACGACCCGATAGGGGCTCATGATCAGAAGGGCGAGCGCGAAGCCGAAGACGATGCCGATGAGGTTTGCTGCAGCCGTTAGCTCCAGCGAAACCCACAGCCCCTGCAGAAGCGGAGCGATGGATACTGCATTGAAGTCGAACGTATAGTTCACGATGCCCTCCTTGCCGCTTGATATGGCCTACTGCTTGATATGAAAGACGCGGTCGATGAATTCCTTCGTCCGCTCCTCGCGCGGGGCGCCGAGCACCTGCTCCGGAGGGCCGTCCTCGACGACCACGCCGCCAGCGCAGAAGATGACGCGAGAGGCGATGTTCTTGGCGAACCACATGTCATGCGTCACGATCATCATCGGCATGTCCTGGGCGGCGAGCTGCAGGATGACATGCTCCACCTCGCTGACGAGTTCCGGGTCCAGCGCCGAAGTGACCTCGTCGAACAGCATCAGCTTCGGGTCGAGCATCAGCGCGCGGGCGATGGCGACACGCTGCTTCTGTCCGCCGGAAAGCTGGGCCGGATAGGCATTGGATTTGGCGCCAAGCCCGAACCGCTCGAGCAGCGCCTGGGCTCGGGCCGTAGCCTTTGCCTTGGCTTCTCCACGCACCTTGCAGGGAGCGAGAACCAGATTCTGTATGACGTTCAGATGCGGAAACAGCGTGTAGTGCTGAAAGACCATGCCGATCGAACGGCGGACATTGGTGTCGATCTGGGTCTTCCTGCCCACGCTTTCGGAAGAAATATAGGGTTTCCCATCGAAACTGACCGACCCGCTGTCGATCTGCTCCAGCCCCATCATCACCCTCAGCAGCGTGCTCTTGCCGCCGCCGCTCGGACCAATGACGACGACACGTTCGCCGGGCTTCATTTCAATGTCGATGCCTTTCAGCACCTGAATGGCGCCGTTGCCGTAGCTTTTGTGAAGCGCCTGCATTTTCACGAGGGGAAGGCTGAAGAACGTGGTCATGCCAATCTCCGATGATCGAAGCTGGAAGGGCCGGCGCGAACCTCGCACCGGCCGGTGAGATTACTTTGCGCCCTTGAGCACGTCGTCGACCGCCTTCTTGATCAGCTCGTCGACGTGACCGGTCGCGACCTTCTCTTCGAGGAAGATATCGACCACCTCGACGTCAGCAGCCGAAAGATTGTGCGGCAGACCGAAAGCGACGCCCTGCTTGGCGAGGGCCGGCGTCGGGTTGAGCGCCACTGCCCATTCCGGGTTCGACTGGGTGAAGAGCTGGTTGGTGTCGGAGGCGTCGACCAGGATGTCGGCGCGCTTCGAAGTAACCGCCAGGCGGGTCTCGTCATTGCCGGGAAGGCGCATGACCGTGGCGTTCTTCACCGCCGCGGAAATTGCCTTGTCCTGCGCCGTGCCGGACATGACTGCGAGCGTCACGCCCGCCTTGTCGATATCGGCGACCGAAGCAGCGCCGGCTGCAATTTTCGGATTGTTTTTGTTATAGGCGAGCGAGATCTGGTACTCCATCGCCGGGATCGAGAACTGCACGGCCATGGCACGGGCCGGCGTCCGGTTCAGCGCCAGCGACAGATCCCATTTGCCGGCCTGCAGGCCGGCGACGATGTTGTCCCAGGTCGTATCGACGAATTCGGGTTTTACCTTCAGGACTTCGGCAAATTCCTTGCAGAGATCGGCGAAGAAGCCGGAATATTCACCCGTCGCCGGATCACGCATGACATAGGGCGGGGCAACGGCTGCGCCGCAGCGCAACACGCCCGCCTTCTGCACACCCTGCCAATATCCCTCAGCGGTCTCAGCCTGCGCGGCGGTGGCGGAAAGACCTCCCATCAGGGCGAGCGCGGGCAGCGCCCGCAAGGCGGACGTTATCAACTTCGAAAGCATCGGCATTCCTCTTTTGCTGTGCGCGAAGCGCGCGGTTCCACTCGTCGGCTGTCGCCGTTTCTGTTGTTTTCTTGTCGGCTGCGTGTCGACTGAGAAAGATATGTCAACAGCGTGTCGACAAAGTCAAGCGGAAAAATTACATTGCCGACACGCGGCTTTTCTGGCCCAATGGGACCCGCGTCGAGAGAAAGGGACCTAAGTGTCTGAAGAATTGGAAGTGAAACGAATCCGCGGGACCGGCTGGAAAAGCGTCTACGAGACGCTCCGCAACGAGATCCTGTCGCTCGCTCTACCGCCCGGTCAGCTTCTCGACGAGATGACGCTTGCCGAACGCTTCGACATGTCGCGCTCACCGGTGCGCGAAGCCCTGATCCGGCTTGGCGCCGACGAGTTGGTCGTCACGCTCTCGAACCGGAGCACGATCGTAGCGCCGATCGAAGTGGCGACGTTTCCCAAATATGTGGAGGCGCTCGACATCGCGCAGCGGATGAATACGCGGCTTGCCGCCGCGCTCAGAACCGAGTCTGACCTGAAGATCATCGCCAAGCGGCTGAAGTCGTTCGAAGCGGCGGTCAAAACAAGCAATCACCTCGCCATGTCGGAAGCCAACAAGGAATTCCACATGGCAATCGCCCATGCCGGAAAAAACCAGTATCTCGCCTCGTTTTACGAGAAGCTGCTGTCGCAGGGGCAGCGCATGCTCCACCTGCATTTCGAATATCTGGAACGAACCCACGAGGGTTATCTGCTGACCGACGAGCACACGCTCATGCTCAATGCGGTCAGGGACAAAAACGTAGAACTCGCCGACGAACTCGCTCACGCCCATACGCGCCAGTTCCAGGACAATTTCATCAACTTCATGCGCGAGAACTACACGACGGATGTCGCGTTGGGCCCGCTGCGGGCTGCGGAGTAGTCAAATGAAAATCGACAGTATCGGATTCGTCGGAACCGGCGCGATTACCGAAGCGATGGTTCGCGGGCTTCTCACTGAGCCTGCCTATGCCTCCGAGATTCACGTGTCTCCACGAAGCGCTCACATCGCTGCGACGCTGGCCGACGAATTCGCCGCTGTCAGAATTGCCAAGGACAATCAGGACGTCGTCGAGCGCAGCGACATGGTGTTCCTGGCGATACGGCCGCAGGTCGCCGAGGAGGTCGTGCGTGCGCTATCGTTCAGGGATGGCCAAATGGTCGTAAGCCTCGTTGCGGCGACGGAGCGCCAGGCCCTCTCAGAATGGATCGCCGCCGACGCGCATCTCGTGCAGGCGATTCCCTTGCCCTTCGTCGCCGGCCGGCAAGGCGTCACTGCCATCTATCCGCCCGATACTATCGTCGCAGCGCTTTTCGATGCGCTCGGAACGGCTGTCCAATGCCAGTCGAGGAAGGAATATGATCTGCTCGCGGCAGCGAGCGCAATGATGTCGACCTATTTCGGCATCATGGAGCAGGTTGCCGTCTGGCTGGAAAGAAGCGGCCTCGAAAAGGCGAAGGGACAGGCCTACATCGCCCCGCTCTTTGCAAGCCTCGCGCAGAAAGCGAACAGTCCCGGCAACGAACCGTTCAGCGCGCTGAGCCGCGAATTCGCAACCAAGGGCGGACTGAACGAGCAGGTTCTTTCGGACTTCGAGAAGAAGGGCGGCCTTGCCGCGTTGACCGCCGCACTCGACCGCGTGCTTGCCCGCATCGAGGGCAGGAACTAGAACGTCGGCGGCGTGCAGGCGCTGATGACCTCGCAGGGCACTGGTCCGACGCAGCGGAAGCGGTGCGGGCGCCGGCTTTCGAAATAGTAGGCATCACCCGGCCCAAGGATCCGCCGCTCGTCATCGACCGTCACCTCGAGCCTTCCCGAGAGCACGATCCCGCCCTCCTCCCCCTCGTGAACAAGCGGAACCTTTCCGGTGTCCGCACCCGGCTGGTAGCATTCCTTGAGGATCTGCAGGCTGCGCCCGAACAGTTTTTCCCCAACCTGCCTGTAGGAGATGGCGCCCTTGCCGATCTCCACCAGTTCCTCGGCCGCATAGAAGGCCTTCCTTGGACGCTCGGGCTCGAAGGCGAAGAACTCCGCCAGACCGATAGGAATGCCGTCCAGGATTCGCTTCAAGGCCCCGACCGAGGGATTGGAGGCGTTCGATTCGATCAGCGAGATCGTCGAATTGGGCACGCCCGTGCGCTTTGCGAGCTCACGCTGGGAAAGCTTATGAGCGATACGGAGATGGCGAAGGCGGTTGCCGATGTCGACTGACATGATACGGTTCGTTTGCGTTGTCCAGAATATCCAAATTCATACCCTCACACCCGTTTACTTTCAATATCTTGCATCGACAAAGAAAAGGACTTGTTTGAAAGAGAGAAATTGCCATTCTCGACGCCATCCCAAAGGAGGCCAGGATGGACCAGCTCAGCAAAACGAACGCGCCCGCACTTGAAAATTTCTGGATGCCGTTCACCGCGAACCGGCAATTCAAGGCCACGCCGCGCCTTTTGGCAGCCGCGGAGGGAATGTACTACACCGACGTCGATGGAAATCAGGTGCTTGATGGCACGGCCGGGCTCTGGTGCTGCAATGCCGGCCACGGACGCAAGAAGATCGCCCATGCCGTCGAGCGGCAGCTTGCGACCCTCGACTATGCCCCGACCTTCCAGATGGGCCATCCGATCGCCTTCGACTTTGCTGCAAAACTGGCTGCCAACGCGCCGGGCGGCTCTGACGCCAAGCTCGACAGGATCTTCTTCACGGGTTCGGGTTCGGAATCGGTCGATACGGCGCTCAAGATCGCCATCGCCTATCAGCGGGCGATCGGCCAAGGCACCCGCACGCGGATCATCGGGCGCGAGAAGGGATATCATGGCGTCGGGTTCGGCGGCATTTCCGTCGGCGGTCTCGTCAACAACAGGCGGGTCTTCCCGCAAATACCGGCCGACCACATGCGCCACACGCTCGACGTCGAGCGAAATGCGTTTTCGAAGGGCCTTCCCCTACACGGCGTCGAACTGGCGGACGATCTCGAGCGCCTGGTGCAGTTGCACGGCGCCGAAACCATCGCGGCTGTGATCGTCGAGCCGATGTCGGGATCGGCGGGCGTGGTCCTGCCTGCGAAGGGCTATCTGGAGAAACTACGCGCGACCGCCGACAAGCACGGCATCCTGCTGATCTTCGACGAGGTCATCACCGGCTTCGGGCGTCTCGGCACTCCTTTTGCGACCGACTATTTCGGCGTCGTGCCCGACCTGATCACAACGGCAAAAGGCATCACCAACGGCACGATCCCGATGGGCGCGGTCTTTGCGAGCCGCAAGGTCTATGACGGCCTGATGGTCGGACCTGATAACGCGATCGAACTCTTCCATGGCTACACCTATTCCGGCCATCCGGTCGCCTGCGCCGCCGGGCTCGCTACTCTGGAGATCTACGAGGAGGAAGGCCTGCTGACGCGCGCAGCCGATTTGGCCGAGTACTGGCAGGAGGCCCTTCATTCCCTGAAAGGCCTGCCTCATGTCGTCGACATCCGCAATCTCGGACTGGTCGGCGCAGTCGAACTGGCTTCTCGTGACGGGGCGCCTGGAACCCGCGCCTACGACACCTTCGTCGACTGCTTCGAAAAGGGCCTGTTGATCCGGGTGACCGGCGACATTATCGCCCTCTCCCCGCCGCTTATTATCGAGAAAACCCAGATCGACACGATCGTTTCGATCATCGGCGATGCCTTGAAGCGCGCAGCATAGATCCGCATCCGACGTGGTGTTCCCGTCGGCGATCGGACGTCTGGTCCATCGTCGACGGAACCATCCGGCACGCCGAGATAGAGCTCAGCGCTTCAAGGTCTGTGACGGCAATTGGCCGAAACGCTTCCTGTATTCGGCAGCAAATCGCCCCAGATGCGTAAACCCCCATCGCAGCGCGACGTCGGTGATGCCTTGCTTCTCGTCGGATTCGAGCAAATCGCGATGGGCGGCAGCCATCCGAAGTTCCTGCAGGTAGGACATTGGGGTCGTATTCCTGAACTGGCGGAAACCCTGTTGCAAAGTCCGAACGCTGACTTTGGCTGCCATCGCAATGTCGTTGAGCGAAATCGGCTCGGCGATGTGTTCCTGCATGAAGTCGATAGCCCATTTCACATGGCGCGGGGCCGGCGCCGGAGCAGGGAGCGCAAGCTCGTTCGAATAGCGATTGGGGCAGGTCTCCAGAAGCAGATAGATCGCCGCGTCGCAGAGCAAGCTGGCGGCCAACGGCGACCGCTGCAGCGGTCCGTTGCCGCTGAGGCCGCGATGGAGGCTCGAGACAAGTTGCTGGAATACAAGCCCGGGACCGCTCGTCAGATCGATGTGAGGATGAAAATCGACGTCGCCGCTGATCGTTCTCTCGAACATATGCGTCAGGTGGCTAATGATCTTCGCCTGATCGACGAACAGGCCGAAATGACGGCGCGGCCCAAACAGGCGCGCACCCGCGGCACGACCTGCCTCAAGGATCGTGCCACGGGCGGGAACGGAATATATTTGCTCCCGCATGCCTTCGAAGGAGGCGTTCCCTGCCATCGGCAGAAAAACAATCATCCTGTCGCTGGGCGCCTCCCGCCTGATCAGGATTGTGCCTTCGTAGGTACAGTCGGCTACGGTTACCTCTTCTCCCACGGAGACGAAATTGCAGTGGTATGCAATCGGCATATTGCCTTCGGCCGCAACCTTGATCGGGGAGTTTGGCGTCGACAATATTTCCGAGAGCTCGTCCGGGTCTGTTCCGCTGTGTGCCGTCTCCCGAAACGACATGCCCTGCTCCGCCAGCTGTCGGGTGAGGCCGCCGTTGTTCCGGATATGAGAATTGGCCGACATTGGTGACCTCAAAAGACGATGTACAACAAGTGATAGTGGATTTACGCAATCATGCTCATCTTGTTTGCGTAACCAGGGCGGCTTCAGCCGTAGCGGCTGATTGCGAGATCCTTCGCGTCGATCTCCGACTGGCCGCCGCTGACGAGATCGGCGATGAGCCGCGCCGAACCGGTGCTCATGGTCCAGCCGAGTGTGCCGTGACCGGTATTGAGAAAGAGGCCGGCAACATCAGTCCCGCCGATGACCGGCGTGCCATCGGGCGTCATCGGACGCAGGCCGGACCAGAAGGAGGCCTTCGAAATATCGCCGCCGGGGAAAAGATCGGTGACCGAGTATTCCAGAGTGCTCCGGCGGGCCAGGCCCAGATCATTGGTATAGCCTGATATTTCAGCCATGCCGCCGACCCTGATGCGATCGCCGAGCCGGGTGATCGCAATCTTGTAGGTCTCATCCATGACGGTCGATTCCGGCGCGCGTGACGCATCGGCGATCGGGATGGTGAGCGAATAGCCCTTGACGGGATAGACCGGCAGCCTGATGCCGAGCGGCTTGAGCAGCAGCGGCGAATAGCTGCCGAGCGCGACCACCACCGCCTCGGCACTCATCCGGTCACGATCGGTGATGACCCCACGCACCCGGCCGGCCTCGACATCCAGCGCCTTGATCGTCGTCCCGTAAGCGAAACGGACGCCGAGCGTCTCGGCTTTGGCCGCCAGCGCATTGGTGAACTTGAAGCAATCGCCGGTTTCGTCCTTCGGCGTCAGCAGACCGCCGACGATCTTGTCGCGCACATGCTTCAGCGCCGGTTCGAAGCGGATGCAGCCGTCCCGGTCCAGCACCTCATAGGGAATGCCGTCGGCAGCCAGCGCCTTGACATCCTTAGCCGAGGCCTCGAGCTGCTGCTGCGTGCGGAACAGCTGCAGGGTCCCCTGCATGCGTTCGTCATAGGCAATGCCGGTCTCGGCGCGAAGGTCGGCCAGCGCGATGCGGCTGTAATCGGCAAGGCGCAGCATGCGGCTCTTGTTGATCGCGTAACGCTCGGAGGTGCAGTTCGACAGCATCCTCGCCATCCAGGAGAGCATGGCCATGTCGAGTTTCGGGCGCAGGATGAGCGGCGCGTGCTTCATGAACAGCCACTTCATTGCCTTCATGGGAATGCCGGGCGCTGCCCATGGCGAGCAATAGCCGAAGGAGACTTCGCCGGCATTGGCAAAGCTCGTCTCCAGCGCCGGACCCGGCTGCCGGTCGACGACCGTGACCTCATGGCCGGCCTTGGCGAGCTGATAAGCGGATGTGACGCCGACGATGCCGGCTCCTAGAACGATGACTTTCATGATGTTCCCAATGATGGAGCCGCCGGCTCTTAGCGATATTGCCTGTCGTAACGATCGCCCAGGCGGGTTAGGATTTCGTAAGAAATGGTGCCGGCGTCGCGGGCGATGTCTTCGAGCGTCTGATGGCGGCCAAGCAATTCGACGAGACTACCCAAGGTCAGCGCGCCTTCGGGCAGTGCTGATATGTCGACGGTCGCACTGTCCATCGACACGCGGCCGACAATCGGCAGGCGGATGCCCTTGAAATAGACGGCGCCGCGGTCACTCAGGCTCCGCGGCAGGCCGTCGGCATAGCCGGCGGCAATGGTGGCGAGACGCGTTTCCCGTTGCGTCACATGCGCGCCGCCATAGCCGATCTTCGCACCCGCCGGCACGGTGCGCGCCTGCACGACGGCGACATTGAGGCTGACGACCGACTCCATCGGGTTCTTCTCGCCGGCGTTCGGAGCGCCGCCATAGAGCGCGATGCCGGGGCGGGCGAGCACGCCGTGATAGGCGTCGCCCAGGAAAACGCCGCCGGAATTGGCGAAGGAAATATCGAAGCCGGGAAATTCGTCGGCGATGCGGGACATCTCGGCAAACTGCTCGCCGTTCTGCTCGCTGTCCATGTCATCGGCCGAAGCCAGATGGCTCATGATGAACAGGATTTCGACATTGCTGCCGTCGCGAAGAGCCGCCGCCAGCTCTGCTCGCTCTTCCCTGGGAAAGCCGAGCCGCGACATGCCGGTGTCAAATTGCAGGACGGCGGGCAGGCAGCGCTTCAGAATGCGCGCCGCAGCCGACCATTGCCGCCACTGCGCCAGCGAATTGAGAACCGGGACGATGCCCATCTCGGCGCAGGCGATCTCGTTACCCGGCTGCAAGCCGTTTAACACGAAAATCTGGGCATCGTGCGCAAGTGCCGGCCGGAGCCTCAAGGCCTCGACAAACTGGGCGACGAAGAAATGCCTGCAACCTTCACTGTAAAGCGTTCTCGCCACCCGGTCAGCGCCAAGGCCATAGGCGTCGGCCTTGACGACGGCCCCCGCGCGGACCGGTGCCAGCATCGATACGAGCTTACGATAGTTACGTCCAAGGGCAGCAAGATCGATCGTCAGGTAGCCCGTGGCTCCCTGCATCGTCGTGGCAGTGCTTGTGCGGGAAACCAAAATATCGCTATCCATGTCCACCCCTTTTCGACCTCAGGGAGTTTATGAAATAACGAGCGAAATTGCCTATCATTTAGTGGTTGATTATTGCTTGAATTGCTTATTAGCCGCATAATCAACGAAAATTTGGAACGATCTCTCATGCCCGCTCTCGACGCGATCGATCGCAATATCCTGAGACTGCTGCGCCTTGATGCCCGCATGAGCAATGCCAAGCTCGCCGCCGAGATCGGTCTCTCGCCATCAGCCTGCCTCAGGCGCATCAAGATCATGGAAAAATCAGGCGTGATCCGCGGCTATACGGTGCTGGTGGACACCGGCAATGCGGATGAAATGATCGCCGTGATCATCAACATTACTCTCGAACGACAAACGGAGGACTATCTCGATCGGCTCGAGGCGGCGGTCCGCCGGCATCCCGAGATTCGGGAATGTTTTCTGATGACGGGCGGTTCGGACTACCTGCTGCGCGTGGAGGTCGCAAATGCCGGCGAGTTCGAGCGGATCCACAAGGAGATCCTGTCGGCCTTGCCCGGCGTCCTCAGGATTCATTCCAGCTTCTCGATCCGCAATGTTCTGGCGACGCGCACGAGGGGCAGGCGCTGAACCGCGATCACCAAGCCTATATCAATTCGAGTGCCGTGGCCTTGGCGACCGCTTCGCTCGTCGTGGCGACGGTCAGCTTCCGGCGTGCCGAGGCGAGATAGAGCTGCACCGCGCTTACCGAAATGCACAGGCGGGCGCAGATCTGCTTTGCCAGAAGGCCGCTGGCCGTCATCTCAAGACATTGCAGCTCGCGGCGGGACAGTTGCGGAAAATCCGCAATTTTTCTCATCCCCGACAGAACCATCGCCCTGTCGTGGAGATGGTGGGCGAGAAACTGGAGGTCGCGCATACTGTCCATGCGAAATTGTCGCCAGTAGGCGTCGGGATGGTTGGAGGTCACCGTAAACAGCGATCGCTCCCCGTGAGGTCCCCGCACCGGCAGGGTAACGCCTTGCCGGCCGACACCGAAGGCCATCGCCTCCTTGAAGAAGCCATAGGCCTGGCCTGAATCCCATTTAGACGCAGACCATTCCACGGGCAGGAAGCCGCGCAGGCCGAGGCGCACGACGGGATCGATGCTGAAGTAATCCCGGTCAAGATATTGCTTTACCCACTCGGGCGGGTAGGTCAGCATCAGCAATGGATTGCTGGCCGTCGCCCCCGAGGAGCGTGTTACATGCAAAACCATGTGCGATATCGCATAGATGTGGCGGACTTCGTCCAGCGTCGTTTCGAGATCCCGCAATGTCGGCGATGCGGAGATTCGGTCCAAACTGTAGAAAAAACGAGAACTGCTCAGCATGAGATGGACTCGTGGTTGCGTGTTTTTGTGACTGCTCGCGATGGTAACATTTCGCGATTGCCGAGAACAGCACATTTTATGGCAACTATGGCGCGAAGTGAAGAACAGGTTAAAGAGCTGGCGAGACCTATCCCACTGCTGGGCGTGGCACAGCGACTGCACTTACTGCATGCCGCCATCGACAAGGGCTCTGGCGGGATAGGGAGAGGCTTGCTCCAGCAGTCGGGACAGGTTGGCCCGAAGTGTTCGACAATTGTCCGCGGTCACATCCCATAGGCCAACATACAGCTTGCCGATCTCAGGCCGGGATCGAGCAAGCGGCGTCGGCCTCCAACCGATCCTGCGGTACACCCCGACCATCGCGACATCATAGACGCCGACGATGCTTTCGATACCGGTGTCGAGCGCAAGATCACAAAGCCCCGAGAGCAGCTCCGTGGCGACTGTGCGCGATTGGTCTATGTGTCCGGCAAGCGGATGAAGGCAAAAGCGGGTACATTCCCAGGTCGTCGGGCTATCGACGTCGATAGGCTGATCGAAGAAATGCCGGAACTCGCTTTTGAGCATCGTCGCTCCTGTGGTCGGCAGCAGGCGCAGCGAACCCGTTAGCGTGCCGGAAGGTCGTTGCGTGACGAGATATACGGGATCTTCAGCCTCGTCGTATCGGTCCCTTTCCCACTGGTCCCGGACATCGACCTGCCATCCCAGCCGATCGCGAAAAACGGCGGCGCGAGCCCGAAACATTTCGTCGAAAGCACGTCGATCGGTGTCGAGCATGTCTTTGGTGAGTATCCGCAACATATCCGTCCCTCCTGATGTGCTGACGTTTCACAACAAGAGGTCGACCGGGAGCAATCTGGATATTTCACCAGGTTGACCGGTGCTTGGCTTTGCCTTCCCATTTCATAAGAAATTTCTGATGTTCGTCGATCGAAAGCTCTTGGTAATTGCCAATTTTAACGCAACCAACGGGAGGATTCTTGATGACCCACGACATGGCACGCGGCAAACGTATTCGAGAGGCGATATCCCGCGGCAAGTTCCGGAAAGTTCACGCCCTGGCGGCCGAACTAGACGTGTCCGTCGCCGCCGTCTCACGCTGGCAGAATGGCGGTCATACCTCGCTGGAAAGCGCCTGCGCGCTCGCCGACCTGCTGGATGTCTCCCTCGACTGGCTGCTGCTCGGGCGAGGCACCATGGACTGGCATAGGAACAGCGCGATCTCCGCCACGGAATTGCAAATGGTTCTGGCGTTGCGCAACCGGTCTGCGGCAACACGGTCCAATCTCGTTGGGCTGGTCGAATCCATCCCTCCGGAGCACCCGTAACGCCAAGCGCAATTCTGCGAGATTTTTTGACCTGAGATCAACAGCTTCAGGTTGATAAAAATCAGACCGTCGACGATCTTTCTAGTTAAAGCTTCAACGGCGACACAACAGGGCGGCCCGCCCGCCCTGCCCTCGCCGCCGCAGAGAACTTGTTTTCACTCTCAACGCAGAAGGGTCGTTGGCGTCGGCTTTTGACGTGAAACTATAAATACGCCGCCCGGAAGCTATCGAAAAAACGCATCGCCACCCATTCGGCCGCAATATTTTTCCCATCCGGGTCCGGAATATTTTCTTGATCTGGGTCCGGCAAGTCTCAACCGATTTTGGAGTCAGTCAATGACAGTTGCGCTTTGGAGTCAGTCAATAACAGGTGCGAACCCGGCCCATATCGGTGCCAATGCGCCTACAGTCAAACCGAGGCCTGCCTTCGCGCAGACCGATCTGGTCGCATTGTCGCGCTATTTTTCTCTTCTGATGATGCGCAACATCACAAGCGATGGCTATGTCATCGAGGATCCCACATCGCCCGGCGTCTTCTCTGCCCCCGGCTGCGTCATCGCCGCACCCTCCTATCCAGCGAACACGCCTGGGGTCGACCAAGACTATGTTTTCAACTGGGTCCGCGACGGGGCGATTACGGCCATCGAGATCGCGCTTGCCGGCTTGCTGCCCGTTCCGGGCGGAGTTTTGCCGAGCCTGGT
This sequence comes from Rhizobium aouanii, assembly GCF_037002925.1. Lineage (NCBI taxonomy): Bacteria > Pseudomonadati > Pseudomonadota > Alphaproteobacteria > Hyphomicrobiales > Rhizobiaceae > Rhizobium > Rhizobium aouanii. The sequence goes on along the minus strand of NZ_JBAMYD010000009.1, from coordinate 205,186 downwards.
CGACTACGTGAACTTCGCCGCGCTCTGCCAGGCGAATGCGAAGAATTCCGACACCGTCACACTTGGCCACGCCTGCTTCACCATCACCGGCGAGGTTCGTCCGTGGTCGGAGCAGAATGACGGGCCGGCCATTCAGTCGATTGCGATCCTGACCTTGTTCGATCAGCTGGACGGCGCCACGCAGACGATCGCCAAACAACTGGTCCAGGCCAACCTCGCTTATCTTCTCGAAGTTTACCAGAACAAGACCACAAATCTCTGGGAGGAATATGAGGGCTATTCGTTTTTCGCAAGAGCCGTACAGCTGCGCTTTTTCCGGGAAATTTCCACAAACACGATCGGTATTGCGGTGCCTGCCGGGGTGGCCGACGCCATCTCCTGGCTGGAAAGCCAACTGGCAACCCACTGGAACGGGCAGCTCTATGTGAGCATTCTGAATGCCGCGGAGCAAGCCGGTTACGACGCGAATATCGATATCGTCTCTTCGGTCTGCTATGGCGGGATCGAGCCAACCGATACCAAGCTTCTGGCAACGGCGGCCATCCTGCGGCGCCAGTGGGCCGATCCTTCGTCTTCGAACTATTACCCGGTCAATGGCGCCGACGCGGCCAACGGGCTCGGACCACTCTTGGGGCGCTATCCAGGCGACCATTACGATGGCGATGTGGCGGCGCCGGTTGCCGGCGGGCATCCCTGGGCTCTGTGCGCCGCCAACTTCGCCGAGTTTCAATATCGGCTTGCCAATGCCATCGATTCCAGCGGCGCTATCCCCCTCGATCAGTTCTCCGAACCCTTCTTCGCGGAACTGGGACTTGGCGCATCCAGCAGCGCCGCCGACGCGTCGGCTGCCTTGCGGGCTTCGTCTGACGCCATGCTGCGCGCCATCGTCTATCACAGCGATCACTATGAGCTGAGCGAACAGTTCGATGGAACCGTTGGCTACGAGAAAAGCGTCCGGAATCTGACCTGGAGCTACGCCTCCTTTCTCTCGGCAGTCAGAGCCCGCGCCGCCACCCCGGCCGCCAAGTCCAAACCCCGAAACTCTCGCGGCCCGAAATCATGACGATTGAAGGCCGCAGGGCCTGAAATCTCGATCGAGTCCAGAACGGCATGGTTCGCAAAGCTGATGCAGCTTTCCGGGATTAATGGAGGACCAAAGTGCTTTTTCCCCTCGAATCGGCGATAAGAGCCGATGCCAAGACCGTCGCAGAGTCTGGCGACTACGATATCGTGATCGTCGGCAGCGGCATTTCCGGAGCAATCATTGCCAAGCAGGCTGCGGAAGCGGGCAAACGTGTCCTTATCCTTGAAGCCGGAACCGGTTCCAATGTCACTCTGGCAGGCTATGACAATCTGCTGACGACTTTCTATTCGGCAGCCTCCAAGGACAACCAGTCGCCCTTTCCGCTGAATGCGAACGCGGCCATACCCCGCAGCCCGCAGCTTCGCAAGCTGCAGGCGGGGGAAACCGATAGCTCGAACTATATCGTTCAATCCGGCCCTTATGTCAGTGATACGGTATATACCCGTATTTTCGGCGGAACGACCATGCACTGGGAGGCGAAAACGCCCCGCCTGCTTCGCTCCGATTTCAAGACGCGCACCATTTTCGGCCACGGGCTGGACTGGCCGCTGAGCTTTGAGGAAGTCGAGGAGGATTACCACCTGGCCGAGCGGGAAATCGGCGTATCGGCGAATGTCGAAGATCAGCAATATCTCGGGCAGACCTTCCCGGACGACTATGTCTTTCCCATGCGCGGCCTGCCGCTTTCCTATCTGGATCAGCAGGTCAACAAGGGCATCGAAGGCACCAGCGTCAAACTTTACGACAAGACCTATCCCCTGAAGGTCAGGCCCTATCCGCAGGGTCGCAATGGCATACCCAACCCGGCCTATGACGAAGGGAAGGGCTACCGTCCAATCGGCGCCGTTGATACGCATCAGGTCGAAGAGGGCGGCCGGTGCCAAGGCAACACCAACTGCGTACCGCTCTGTCCCGTGCAAGCGCGCTACCACTCCGGCAAAACGCTTGCCAAGGCGTTCGCGGCAAACGGGAATGGCGGCGAGCGGCTTGTCGAACTGCTGCCGCAGGCGGTCGCATCGAAGGTCAACATCGATCCGGATAGCGGGAAAGTCCGCTCTCTCGAGGTCAAGATTTACAAGGACCCGGCCTCACCGGCTCACGAGACCATCACCGTCAAGGGCAAGGTTTTCGTGCTAGCGGCAGGCGCCATCGAAACCGCGCGTCTTATGCTGGCCTCCGGCCTGCGCAGCACCAGCGGTCTTGTCGGACGCAATCTGATGGACCACGCCTACCTGCTGAACTGGGCGCTGATGCCTGAGATCTGCGGCACGATGCGCGGAACCAGCTCGACGGGCGGTATCGTCGACCTGCGGGACGGCCCTTTCCGGGAAAAGCAGGCCGCCTTCGCCATCGATATCCATAACGACGGCTGGGGTTGGGCCACGGGTGCGCCGACCTCCGACCTTCTGGAACTGGTGGATAATCGCAACCTCTACGGCGCGGATCTTCGGCGCGGCATGGTCGACCAGGTCTCGCGGCAGTTACTGCTGGCGTTCATGATCGAGGTCATGCCCGTCGAAAGCAACCGCATCTCGGTGGATCCGCAATATACCGATGCTCTGGGCAACATGCGGCCCATCCTGTCCTTCACGGTTCCGGAATATACCATGAAGGGTGCCGCCTATGGCCGCCAGTTTGCGCGCACCGTCTTTACCCGCCTAGGCGCGCAGGACCATACCCATTACGACCCCAGCGATTTCGGCTATGTGGCCTATGAGGGACAAGGCTATGCGATCCGCGGCGGCAATCATCTGGCCGGCACCCATATCATGGGAACGACGAAGACCAATTCCGTCGTGGACAAGAACCAGCGCAGCTGGGACCACGAAAACCTCTATCTCGTGGGCGGCGGCAGCATGCCGACAATCGGCACGGCCAATGTCACCTTGACGCTGGCCGCCATGTGCTTCCGAAGCGGTCGCGACATTCTGAAGTCTCTGCATTGAACGAAGACCGGCATCCGCTGCGCGGAACCGATGCGACACGAAGCCGGCCTGTGCACCCAACTTATCTTTCATGGAGCTTGAGCATGTATTCCTCCAGTATTAAGACGCTCGATGAGCTGAAAGAGTTTCTCTACCGGGCGATGCAGCTCGAACATGCGACGATTCCGCCGTATCTGACGGCGCTTTACTCGATCAAGCCCGGCGTCAACCAGGATGCGACCCAGGTTCTGCGCGTGATCGTCGTGGAAGAAATGCTGCATCTGACGATCGCGGCCAATATTCTCAATGCCATCGGAGGCCAGCCGGATCTTGTCAGGCCGGACTTCGTAGCCCGCTATCCGGCCGCCCTGCCGGACGGTGAGACCGATTTCAAGGTGGGCATCCAGGCATTCGGCCGTGAGGCGCTGGCGACTTTCCTGAAAATCGAGCGGCCGGCCCAGCGTCCCAAACATCTCGTCGGCAAGGGCCTGATGTACCGCAAAACTCCCGCCGACATCACCGCGCTTGCCAGCCATCCGAGCCATGAGGACCTGCATTTCTACAGTATCGGCGAGTTCTACTCGGCCATTGCGGAAGGCATCAAATATCTGGAAGCTGAAGCGCATGGGGCGGGCACAACTCTCTTTACCGGCGACAGGTCGCGCCAGATCACCTCGGAATATTATTACTCCGGCGGCGGCGAGCTGTTTCCCGTGACCGATCTGAAAAGCGCCTTGGAAGCCATCGAGCTCATCATCGAACAGGGCGAGGGCGACGGCGGCGGCATCTACGACGACAACGACCACGAACTGGCCCATTACTATCGTTTCGAGGAGCTGGTCAAAGGCCGCTACTACCAGAAGGGCGACCAGCCCGGCCAGCCCACGGGTCCGCACTTACAGGTCGATTGGGAGGGGGCCTATCCCATAAAAGAGAACCTGAAAGTAAAAGATATACTCGAAGGTTCGGAACTGCGTGAGGCGGCGATCGCCTTCAACACGCGCTATGGGGAATTTCTCCAGCTTTTGACGCGTGCCTATAACGGCCAGCCCAGCCTGCTGCTGGAAGCCGTTCCGATGATGTTCGAATTCCGCAACATGATCCTCGAACTCATCCGCAATCCCCTGCCGAAGCATCCCGGTAAGAACGGCAGCCCCACCTATGAGATCCCCGGCCGTACGACACAGCCAGCCGTCACCCGGCAAAAGGAGGTGAACGCATGAGCAGCCGTTTCGAACCATTTCTGGGTCTCTCCGTTGAATTGACGGCCTTCTCCTACTTCGATCTTCTGGGAACCGGCCTGGCGGAACGCTATCTCGCCACGCTCGACAAGGTGGTCGGGAGCGAGATCACCGACACATTGCTGGCCGCTTTCACCACCCTGCCGCCGCCGGAAGGTGAGGCCCGTATCCAGGCCGTGCGCACGACCATTCTCGGCAATGAATTGCTGGGAGACGTGGCCCGCGCACTGATCAAGCTCTGGTATTCCGGCACCTGGTTCGAGTTGTCCACCGCCTGGACGGAGCGCTTTGGCCCCAGGCCTGCGAATATCACCTTCGTCGTATCTCCCGATGCCTATGTCGAGGGTCTGCTCTGGAAGGCGATCGGAGCCCACCCTGCAGGCGCCAAGGGGCCTGGTTTCGGCTCCTGGGCCTCTCCGCCGAAAATTCCGGCTTTTTCCGGCTCTCGATTCCAAAACCAGACCTGACGCCGCTTCCGCTTGTCTTCAAAGAACTGGATCATTGCCATGACGACACATCTGCATCGACTGACGCCCGACAAGGTCTGGCTCGGTGTCATCCCCACGCTCTGGTGGAATGACGATTTCATCAACATCGACATCGGCATCCCCTACGAGCAGGCTCTGAGTGAAATGGCGCTCGCCGGTTATGTCGGATGCGGCGTCGGGCATAAGTATCCGACAGACCCGAAAATATTGCGGCCTGTCCTCGAACTCAGGGGATTGCGGATTTCCGAGCCTTGGGTGAGCACCTACTTCACCATCAAGGCGATGAATCGTCATACGCTTGAAGACGTCGATGCTCAACTCGACTTCCTCGAAGCCATGGAAGGCGGCAGCGACGATCCGCGCAGGGCGGATCTTGTCGTCGCCGAGTTTGGCGGGGCGGTCAATCCGCTTCCAGTCGCTCTGTTTCCGAATTGCCCCGAATTCTCCGAGGACCAGTGGAAACAGCTGATCGAGGGCCTGCACGCAGCCGGAGAGAAAGCCAGGGCCCGCAACCGCCGGCTCTGCTATCACCCGCATCTCGGAACCGGGGTGATGAAGACGGAGGCGATCCACCGGCTCATGGACGAGACGGATCCTCGCCTGGTCAACATGCTTCTCGATACCGCGCACCAGGCGGCTGCCGGCGTCGATCCGCTGGCGCTGGCCAGAAAATACGCCCACCGCATTAAGCATGTTCATCTGAAAGACATTCGCGCCGAGGTGGTTACGAAGATTCACACTGGAGAATTGTCCTTCCAGCAAGGGATCGAGGCGGGGATCTTCACCGTGCCGGGCGACGGCTCCATAGAGACCTTTCCGGAAATCCTCGATGCGTTGGCCGAGGCGGATTTCGCCGGCTGGATCTGCATCGAGGCGGAGCAGGACCCGGCCAAGGCCAATCCGCTGCAATACGCGAAAATGGGCCGCGAATATCTGCGCAAGCTGCTTGGATGGTAGCCCGGTGCGGACCATTTGTTTCAGCCCGATGGCGATGTGAAGGAGGCGGGGACGAATCTCGCCTCATCACAATGCCGGGCGAGACATCACCCTGAACCACGCATTACTGGATAGCGACAGCTGGAGCGATGAAGATGGAAGAGGCACGCAGGCGAGATATATATTTCAGCTTCTTTATGTTTACAGCCGACTTGAGGCCGAATGACGCGGGCTATACCCAGGTTCTCGTCAGACATCTGAAAGCTCTGACCGAGATTGGCTACACCGGCTTCGATGTGCATATCGCCCCAGGACCGGCCCATGTCGGTCATCATGCTGAGGTCGAAAGCTACATCAGCCTCAGACGAGCCTTCGATCAGGCCGGCTTCCGGGATGTGAAGTTCACAACCAATGTGGGGACCACACGAACCTTCGATCCGACCTCGCCCTACGAGGAACAGCGCAAGCAGGCTCTGTCCTATCTCAAATCCCGCGTCGACATCACCTCGGTGCTGGGCGGGGAGAATACGATCATGTCAGGGCCGTTCCTCTACCCCTATGGCATCTTTCCGCTGACGGATGACGGTGAAGGGATATGGAGCGACGCGCTTCAGGATTGGATGAAGCCGCGATACGCAGCGGCGGCCTCCATCTTCCGAGAATTGGCGCAATATTCCGCCGAGAAGCGGGTGAAGCTCGCCATCGAACCCGTCAAGAATTGGGAAACGCCCGGGCCGACAATGGTCTCGGAAGCGCTGAATTTTCTCGAAAGCGCCGACATTCCGGTCTGTGGCGTCACGATCGATACAGCCCAGGTCGTGATGGAAAGCCAGGGGCCGGCAATCTTCAGGAAAAATGTCGCCCGGGCCGCACAGCAAAGCCGGCTGAATTACGTTCATATCTCAGCGCCGGACCGGGGCGCTGTTAGAGATAGCTGGATTCCCTGGGAGATTATGCTGGACGAAATCGAGCCGGTCTATTCCGGCCCTTATCTCGTCGAAGTCTTCAACGCGATTCCCCCCTTCGAGAGCTCGATGCGAATGACGCGCCGACGCTTCTGGCGGCCCGGCGAGGACGCGCCGGAGGCGGGCGTCGACAGCGCCTACGACGTTGCGCGCGCAGCCCTGAGGACATTGGAGGAAAAGATCGCGTCCCACGGCCGTCGATCTCATCCGTGATGGCGCTCCGGCGCGCATGTTGGAAACAGCCCGGGAATGCTGGGAACCATCTCCGCCATCCCCAGGTGAACGTCAAACCTCAGCAAACGACCTTCAAACAGGGAGATACCGATGGTGACGCAATTGCCGGAGCCCATTAAAATCGTCAGGCGAGCAGGCGATGTCCGTATTCATACTTTCATTTCAGCTTTCACGGGTGACAATATCGCCAATGCAACGCACATCATCGAAAGCAGGAACAAGCTTGTTCTTGTCGATGGGCAATTCCTCGTTCCCTATGCGCTGCAATTCAGGGCGTATGCCGACAGTATCGGCAAGGAGATCGACCGGATTTACCTGTCGCACAGGCACCCCGACCATTGGTTCGGCCTGGGAGCCGCATTCAGCGACATTCCGATTCATGCATTGTCGGAAACGAAGGAGTTCCTGAGGCAGCATGGGCAGGATTCCCTGAATGACCATTGGAAACTTGGCAACCTCGCTCCGACGAGCTTGGTAATTCCCGAAAAAACCGTCCGTGCCGGCCACGAGATCATCGACGGAGTCAAATACGTATTTGATGAAGTCGTTGATACGGAGATCGATTTTCTCCTCACCATAGGTCTTCCGGATGTGGGCGTTTTTATTGCGCAAGACCTGATCTACAGCGGAACGCACCTTTATCTGACGAAATACATGGAGCATTGGATCGGGATTTTGCAGGGCATGCTGCTGTCCGACTATGAGCTGTTCCTTCCCGGTCATGGCTTTCCGGCTGACAAAAACGAGGTTGCCAAAAATATAGAGTATTTGTCCGTCGCCATGGAGGCCGCCGGCAACGGACTCACCAATGATGCTTTCAAGCGCTTCCTGCTGGAAAGATTTCCCGAACGAAAATGCCCCGGAATATTCGACATATACATACCGCGCTTATTCGATAACGCGAGCGAGTTCTAATATTCGTCAATTCTCGTTAGCAGGGGAGCCGCTGGAACATGGGCGATACATACACGGTTGGACAATATCTGGTCGACAGACTCCGCGAACTAGGCCTGGGACACCTGTTTTCCGTAGCGGGCGATTATTCGATCGAATGGGTGAACAGCTATGTCGAGAAAAGCGATATTCAGGTCATCGAAGAGGTGAATGAACTGAATGCCGGTTATGCAGCCGACGGCTATGCGAGGCTGAAAGGAATTGGTGCGCTGTGCGTTACCTATTCCGCAGGCTCGCTTTGCGCAACAAATGCGATCGCCGGATCTTACGTCGAGAAAGTGCCGGTCGTTCTGATCAACGGTGCGCCGAGCATCCAGAAAACACTCACATTCGAACAAACCGGCTACAGTTCGCATCACTTCATCAGCGGACGGGAAACGGATCTTCAGGTGTTCGAATACATAACGGCCGCTGCGGTCCGCATCGACAGCCCTCATCTTGCGCCAATGCTCATAGATTACGCGCTGACACGGTGCATCACGGAAAGACGTCCTGTCTATATCGAGTTGCTGGAGGACATGGTCGACCTGCAATGCACGCGCCCGTCGAATGCATTAAAAGCGGCGCCTGACATATCCGACGAGGACAGTCTCAGTCAGTCGATCGCGCAAATCAGCGAAAGATTGCAGAATGTCACCAAACCCCTGATCTGGATCGGCGTCGAGATCGACCGGTTTGGCCTGCACGACCAGGCAGAGCGGCTCATTCGGGACCTCAAAATCCCCTACGTGACCGAGCTTTTGAGCAAGGCCATCCTGTCGGAAGACGATGTCCAATTTGCCGGGGTGTTTGACGGCAAATCATCGTCACCTTATGTCCAGTCTTTGGTCAAAGACTCCGACTTCGTATTGGCGCTGGGCGTCTGGTTGACTGATATCAATGATTTGGGTTGGCCTATTGATCTCGATAAAACCGCGTTCGCCTCCTGGGATACCGTGAAATACGGCACGATCTTCAACGCACAGGTTTCGCTGGCGGATCTCGTCAACGGCTTGATTGCCAAAAGGCTGACGTGCAAAGCCCAAAGTCTTCCGGCGAAAACGGCCCGGCAAGCGCCGGCCGTGAATGCGGCGGGCGAAATTACCTATCAGGGCTTCTACGATTTCATTCAGCAGCAGATCGACGGAAATACTATCGTTGGTGCTGATGCGAGTTTGAATTATTTCGGGAGCCTGCTTCTTGAAGTGGGTGCTCGCCGCGGTTTCATCGTACAATCATCCTATTCGGCTATCGGTTATATCGGCCCCGCCGCGACCGGGATTTCGCTGGCGAAGCAAGATAAACAGAGGCTACTGGTCTTCGCGGGAGATGGCGGGTTTCAGATGACCGCTCAATGCCTCTCGACACAAACCCGCTTCAATCTCAACCCGATCATCTTCGTGATGGACAACGGCATCTATGGCGTGGAGCAATGGCTTGCCGATGCATCGGTTTTCCATGGTACCAAGCCGTTTTACAATTCATGCATCCTGCACCGATGGAATTACAGCAAGTTGGCAGAGGTCTTTGGCTGCCAAGGCTGGAAAGTGGACACCTTTGGCGAACTGGAAGAAGCCATAAATGGCGCCAAAGAAAACCTGAATAGTCCGTCCATCATCCAGGTCGTCGTGCCTCAGCGGTCGATCCCTGATAATGCGAACTGGAAAGCAAACTAGAATGGCCGATGCCGCAGAAATTCTGGGGCTTCAGTCCTTGCTGGAGCGCTACCCAACACCGCAAGCATTAGCGCTGTCTGAGCACGGATTGCCCGAACTTGGCCTCCGACTCTCCGCTGAAATCGTCTAATGAGACCTCGTGCGGCAGGTCGATGATGAAGCCCGAATTCGCGCCCGCCGGCCCTCGCCGGCGCTGCCCACTTCAAGGACGGCGATCCGCGCGGCCCGGTCCAGGCGCGAGATGTGCCGGGCCGCGGAGAGGCCGGCGAAACCACCGCCGATGATCGCGACGTCGGCAATGACCGGTCCGGTCAACGCAGGCCGTGGCGTGCGCGGCCCGCCGAGCACAGGTGTGAGTTCCCGGACGCGCTTTAAAAGGTGAGTTGTACCTTGCAGGCAGCTGCGCGATCGCCGGCGAGCGTGAAGGCTGCGGTGGCGTCTGCGAGCGGCAGGCTGTGGCTGATGATCGGCCGCACATCGACCTTGCGGCTGGAGATCAGCTCGACGGCAGTACCGAACTCCTCGTGGAAGCGCTGCGTTCCGTGGAGTTGAAGTTCCTTGCCGACGATGGCGTTGAGAGGGATCGGCACGTCTCCCGTGACGCCAACCTGCACGATTGTCCCACGCGGCCTGATAGCAGCAATCGCGCCGCGGATGGCCGGAGCGGCGGCCGAGCATTCGAAGACGAGATCGAAATAGCCCTTGCCCGCCTCGTATTCCGCAAGCGCAGCGACATCCTTGGAAACGTTGATGGTACGGCTGGCGCCCATCGCTTTGGCCCGGTCCAGCGCCGCATCGGCAAGATCGGTCACCGCGATCTCGCTGGCGCCATGATAGGAGGCGACGGCAACCATCAAGGCGCCGATCGGGCCGGCGCCGGTGACCAGCACGCGTTTGCCTGTGATATCTCCAGCGCGCGATGCCGCGTGCAGGCAGACCGAGAGCGGCTCGCTGCAGGCCGCCTCCGCCGCAGGTGTCGCAGCTCCGACCGCAAAGCATTGCTTGGCCGGCACCACCAGCCATTCCCGGAACATGCCCTGCTCATGCGGCAGGCGCATCGCACTGCCCATGAAGCGCATTTCCAGGCAGTGGATCGGCATGTTTTTCTGACAATATTCGCAATGCCCGCAGGGCTGACTTGGATTGACCGCCACCAGCGTCCCGGCCTTCAGGTCGACCCCCTCGCCCGCTTGGCTGACGGTTCCCGATGCCTCGTGGCCGGGTATGATCGGCTCGCGAACCCGGACCGGCCCGAAGCCGCCATCCTGATAATAGTGCAGGTCGGAGCCGCAAATCCCTGCGGCCGCCATTTTGAGAAGCACCTCGCCGGGACCGGGGGCCGCAACCGCGGCGGTCTCGATCCTGAGATCGCCCTTTTCGTAAAGCCGTGCCACACGTGTCCGCATCTTGCGCTCCTATCTTAGCAGCCCGAGCTGCTGCGGCAGCCACAGCGACACCGCAGGCACGAAGGTGATCAGGATCAGCGCCAGGAAGAGCGGCACCAGCCAGGGCAGGATCGCCATGGTCGTGCGTTCGACGGAGAGTTTTGCCACCCTCGACAGCACGAAAAGCACCATGCCGAGCGGCGGGTGCAACAGGCCGATCATCAGGTTGAGCGTCATGATGAGGCCGAACTGAACCGGATCGATCCCGAATTTCAGGACGATCGGCAGAAGGATCGGCACGAGGATGGTAATGGCGGCGATCGTATCCAGGAAGCAGCCGACGAAGAGCATCAAGAGGTTCACCAGGATGAGGAAAACCCATTTATTGTCGGTGATCGACAGGATCGCATCGGAGAGCAGCTGGGCGGCCTGGCTCACCGTCAGCAGCCATGCAAAGACCGATGCCGCGGTGACGATGAAGAGAACGGATGCCGTCGTCTCGATCGTATCGAAACTTGCCTTGGCGAGCGTCGAGGGCGTCATCGTGCGGTAACGCACCAGACCGAGGAACAGAGACCAGAGGACGGCTGCGACGGCCGCCTCCGTCGGCGTAAACCAGCCCATGGTCATACCGCCGATCAGGATGACGGGCGTCATCAGCGCCATGACGGCGGAGAAGCGGAAATACCAGTCGAGGGCAAGAAGGACGAGAAGAGCAATGCCCGCTGCGGCATTCACTGACACACCGGCACGTATCATCAGATAGATGGCCAGCGGCACCGCCAGGACGACGACGATTTCCATCCCGGCCGACAGCAGCTGCCTCACATCGAACGGCGCGTCCGAGCCCCAGCGCTTCTTATAGGCGAAGGCGGCGACAGTGATCATCATCAGCAACGTCATAACGATGCCGGGCAGGATGCCCGCCATGAAAAGTGCGCCGATCGATACGTTCGCCATCATGCCGTAGATCACGAAAGGCAGCGACGGCGGGAAGATCGGGCCGAGCGTGGCTGACGCCGCCGTCACGCCGACCGCAGCCTCGACCGGATAGCCGTGATCCTTCATCGCCTTGATCTCGATCGTACCGATACCCGCCGCATCGGCGAGCGCCGTGCCGGACATGCCGGAGAAGATGACGGAACCGATAATGTTGACCTGCGCCAGACCGCCCTTCATCCATCCGACGAGAGCCACCGCAAAGGAATAGATGCGGCCGGTGACACCGGCCGAGTTCATCAGGTTGCCGGCGAGGATGAAGAACGGCACGGCAAGCAGCGGGAAGCTTTCGACGCCGGCGATCATGCGCTGGGCGACGATAATGTCCGGCGCGACGCCATAAAGGACGATGTAGAGCACCGATGCGACCGCCATCGAGATGGCAACGGGCACCCCAATCAGCATCAGCACCAGGAACGAACCAAGAAGCAGCAGCATCTGATCAACCCTCGACGGTCTGGAATTCTTCGGGGCGCTCCAAAACGGAGTAGCCGCGGCGCATATTGGCGATGAAGACGATGACAGCGCGGATCAGCATCAGCACGAAGGCGACGAGAACACTGTAGAAGACGATGTTGCGCGGCAGGTCGATGGTAACCATCTGCTCCTCCGCCACGATGTCGACATAGCGCCACATCAGATGGCAGCCATAGGCGAAGAAGCCGATCCGGACGATATCGACGAAGGTTGCAAGCACACGCGCAAGACCTGCGGGCATATAATGATAGAACACATCGACCTGGATATGCCGGGATGTGCGCACGCACATGACGGAACCGAGAAAGACGACGCCGATCAGGCAGTTGATGGCGATCTCTTCGGTCCAGGCGTAGCTGTCGTTCAGCACATAGCGCGTGAAAAACTGCAGGAAGACGCAACCCGCCATCAGCCAGAAGACGATCAGCGTGATCCAGTCCTCAATGGCATAGTCCGAAACGTTTGCGGTCGGCGCATGCCCCTCGAACTCGTGGCCGATTTCTTCAGCGGTGATTTGCGTATGAATTTCTTGCGACATGATCGATCCTGTTCCGGTTCGGAATGAAGGAGCGCAGCGCCTGCAGCAGCCAAAGTGCGACAGCGTGCTTTGCGCGTCCGAAAGACGCGCGGCGCCTTACGGCGCCGCGCCACGGAGTTTACTGGATCGCGCGGATTGCTTCCCAATCGGCCTTTTCGTAGCCGAAATCCTCGAAGTTGACCTTTTCCATCACGGTCTTCTCGAAGTCGGCCTTGTCGACCTCGGTGACATTCAGGCCTTTTTCCTTAAAGGTCGCAATCAGGCTGTTTTCCTTGCCAGCGATCGTCTTGCTTGTGCGCTCGGCCGCCTCCTGCATGACCTCGCCGAAGATCTTCTTGTCCTCATCGGAAAGACTCGCCCACCGTGTCTTCGAGACCACGGTGTTAAGGTGATCGACGATGTGACCGGTGAGGATGATGTTCTTCTGGACTTCGTAGAACTTCTTCGCCTCGATTGTCGTCAGCGGGTTTTCCTGCGCCTCGACCGTGCCGTTCTGCAAGGCGAGATAGACCTCGGCAAAGGCGATCGGCGTCGTGTTGGCGCCGCATGCGCGCGGCATGGCGAGATAGGCGGGAACGTCAGGCACGCGGATCTTCAGGCCCTGCATATCGGCGCATTTGGCGATCGGCTTGTTTGATGTCGTATGGCGCGTGCCGTAATAGCTGACGGCGGTGATGTGGTTACCGGTCTTGTCTTCATAGCCTTTCGCAAGGCGCTTGAAGACATCGCTCTTGGTGTAGGCGATCAGATGATCGGGACCGCGGAAGATATAGGGAAAGTAGGTCACGCCGATCGGCTTGTAGTCGCGGGCCGCAAAGCTCGATCCCGAGATGATCATGTCGACCGTCCCGAGCTTGAGGCCCTGGTTGATGTCTGCTTCCTTGCCGAGCTGCGATGCCGGATAGACCTCGATCTTGTAGCGCCCGTCGGTGCGCTTGTTGATCTCTTCCGCAGCCCATACGGAATCCGTATGGAAGGGCTCGGACGTTTCATAGACATGCGCCCATTTCAGCACTGTCTGAGCTTGCACAATCGCCGTGCTCGCCATGATCGCGGCTGCGGTGCAAAGTATGGTTGCCAGTCTGCTCTTCATTGCTCTCTCCTCCTGAGCTTGGGTTAAGTCTTGATCATTCCTTTCGACGGCCGCTCGTTGCGGCCGCGCTCCTCTTCCCCCGAAAACTCCTCCCCGAAGCTCTCGGAAAACCTTTTCTGCGACATGGTCAGATGCGCGCGCATAGCAGCCTTGGCGCCGCCTGCATCGCCGGCTGCGATCGCGTCGCGGATAGCCCGATGCTCGTCCAATGCCCTGCGCCAGGTCGTCGGCCCCTCGAAGTGGCTGGCAAGCCTTGCAAAATACGGGGTCATGCGCATATCGAACATCTCGCCCGTCACCCGGATCAATGTTGCATTTCCGACGATGGCAGCAATTCCGGTGTGGAAAGCGCGATCAGCGTCAAGCACTGCGATTGCATCGTTGACGACGCCACTCATGCGCGTCAGAGCTTCATCGAGCAGGGCGATATCGTCCGGTTTGGCGCGACCGGCAGCTTCTTCGGCGATGGCGCATTCGATGAGGGCGCGCGCCTGCAGCAGCTCGAAAGGCCCCTCGACAGGCTCCCGTTCGGCGCCTGCGACGGTCGCGGCATTCTGGCGTATCACATAGATCCCGGATCCCATGCGGATGTTGACAAGACCTTCGACCTCCAGGACGATCAGCGCCTCGCGGACGGTCGGACGTGACACCGACAGTTGCTCCGCCAGGTCGCGCTCGGCCGGCAGCCGTTGACCGACAGCGAGCTCGCCGCTTGCGATCATCAAGCGGATCTGATCTGCGACCTGCCGATAAAGGCGGCGTGATTCAACAGGCGAAAACATGATGGCCTCCCCGGCGGACTTCTCCTCAAGCCCCGCAGCTGGTCAACTGGCCTGACCAATTAATCTAGAGGTATCATTCCGCGGGTGGTGCGTCAATGCGCCGCGCAACAAACAAGCGGGCAGGGTTTAACGGGCCGTGTCCAACATCTCGTCCGCCATTTCGACGGAGAGATCAATGCCGGCGCAGACGAAGCCGGCTGCTATCTCGTCTCCGGACGAAACATGTTTGTGATACCAGGGTCGGATTTTTCGCCGTGCGGTTGGCCACCGGGATTGGCCGCTAACTCGCTCGGGAAGATCCAAATTGTTATTGGTCAAGGCGGCGGGAGATCCACGCTCTGACAAGGCCATTTGCCTTTGCCGCCAACTTCGTTGGAAATCGATTAAAGCCATGCGGCGCCGCCGGAAAAACGACACAGTCGGCGTTGCCGTTTTTCTGTTGCCAGTGGAGGCTCATTGACAGGCTGTCATCGATGATCGGATCGAGTGCTCCAGCGATGAACAAAGCGGGTGGAAGGCTGGACAGATCGGCAAACCGGGGGCCGCGAGCTTGACGTCCGGAAAGGCTCGGCGTCAAACGCTGCAGGTTTCGAAGTGCCGATGGTCCATCGATGACAAGGCTTCTTCCCGTTGACTGTCGCAGACTTTCCGAGCCCGTCAGATCAAAGCCGCCGCACATGGAAATGAACCCCGCGACGGATTCCGCCTTGCCGCGTTGGCGCAGATGAAGCAGCGCCTCTGCCGCAAGATGCGCGCCTGACGACTCTCCACCGAGGATGATGCGCTTGACCTGGAGTTCGGGGAGATGGTCGACGAGCCAATCGACTGCCGTCCTGCAGTCGTGCACAGTGACGTCGAGACGATCATCGATGGCATTATGAAAATCGACGGCGGCCACCAGTGTCTGGCAACGCCTTGCGATCGGGCGGGTAGTGCCGTCGTCGAGACGGGCATTGCCCATCACCCAGGCACCACCATGGAAATGGACATAGAGACCATGGCGAATCCCCTTTGGAACGATCAACCTCAAGCCGATCTCCCTGCCGTTGGCAGCGACGACGCGACGGACGGCTTCGCCGCGGCGTATCGGTCCGTCGGGCACGAGCGACTGCGCCGCCTTAGTCATTGTTTGAACGCATCTGGCGTTCCAGCGCCGGTCGACATGATAGCGGGGAAGAAGGCCGAGGAAGGCATTGAACTTTCGGGCGCCGCTTAGTTCTCGCGTGGTGAAGGACAGTGTCCCGTCGCCTGCTTCGTCCCCGATCGTCGCTCCTCTCACTTTGAGGTCAGCCCTTCTATCCTCGTCAGATGCATTCTCAGATCGGGCAAAATCTTCTGCGAGGCGCGCTTCAATGCCCCGTCCGGGCCATTTTTCGAATAATCTGAAAAGAGCGCCACGGCCTCCTGATGCGCGGTCACTTGCGTCGAAAGATAGGCTTGGTCCAGGTTTTGCGGATCGCTTTGCTGCAGCGCTTCGAGCTTCTTCTTGTGCTCGTCATCGAGGCCAGCGGGCAGTTGAACGCCATCTTCCTTGGCGGCGTCCGCCAGAATCGGGCCGGCTCGCCCATGATCTTTCAACATATCGCCGGCGAACTGCTTTGCATCTTCGGCCGCGCCCTTGGCGACTTCGACCTCGGCGGCTTTCAGCTCGAACATGTTTGACATGGCGGCGCGGGTGGCGAACTCCACGGCCTTTTGACGGGCAGCGTCATCGGCAGCAAAGGCGGGCGCTGCAACGAACAAAAGAATGCAAAGATTGAACGTGAGCTTCATCATTGTTCTCCAAATGCGCAGGGCGAAGGCGAGCGACGACTGGTCGCCCGCCCACTTGCCGGCTCAACTCTGCTCGGCTTGTGCGCCGCTATCAGGCTTTGCCGGCCCAAGAACGGGCTTTTGTCCCATGGGCTGCGGCACCATTGTCTTGAAGCTTCCTTTGCCGTCGATCGATTTGCCGTCCGACCATCGTCCCGGAACCGGCTCGCTGCCATCCTGCTGAAACCCGAGATAGGCGTAGCTGAATTCCTGCAACTCCTGCTCCTGAGGGAAGCCGTTGGGGATCGGGAAGACCTTCGTTGGCCCGCCAAGCTCCTCGAGTGCCGCCATCCACTGGTTCTGGTGCATGGTGTCGCGGGCGATGAGGTAGGAAAGCATCTCCTTCATCCCGCGATCATTGGTGAGATTGAACAACCGCGTCGCCAACACGCGACCGGTGGATTCCGCCGCGACATTCGCGGTCATATCGGCTGCGATATTGCCGCTGGCATAGATGTGCGACATGTCGAACGGGACGCCATCCGAATCGACGGGCATCGCCGAAAGACCGGCAGAAAGAAGGTTTTTCATATTCAGTCCGCCGAGAACCGCGCTTGCCACGGGGTCACCCGCAACTTGTTCCTTGACCGAGACAGGCGCGCCTTCGAGGTTTAGCGCCACCGCGGTCGCCAGCATCTCGATATGCCCGAGTTCTTCCGCCGCCGTGTTCATCAACAGGTCGCGAAACTTCGGGTTGCCGCGGGCGCCGCAGGCTTGAAAGAAATATTGCATGGCAACCCTGATCTCGCCTTCGACCCCGCCGATCGCCTGTTGCAGCGCGCGGGCGAAGTGGGGATCGGGGCTTTCGACCCGAACCGGGAACTGCAGCTTTCCGTCCGTGTAAAACATCGATTTCTCCTTCATGAGGGTTGCTCGCCACGTTCGGCGAGTGGACCTGACATCCAGAAGCGGCCCCAACAAGAAATGTGAGAGACGGTTCCCGCCTCTTGGAAATATCCTGGAATTGAAGCTGTTTTCCGGGCTGAGGTCGCGGAACCAGGGCGGTTGATCGCAGTTAGGCATCAACCAACAAGGAGGACCTAAAATGCCAGGAACCGACATTAGGGACATCTTCGTCGCCGGTTTGAAAAATGCCCATGCGATGGAAAACCAAGCGCTTAGCATCATGAAACCGCAGCTCAAACGTATAGAGAATTACCCGGAGGTTGCCCAACGGCTCGACGCGCATATCCGGGAAACCGACGGGCAGATCGTCCGTCTTGAGGAAATCCTTGACAGTCTGAACGAGGACAATTCGACGCTGAAAGATATGGCGCTGTCGTTCACAGGATCCATGGCAGCCCTCGGCCATACGGTTGCAGGCGACGAAATCCTGAAGAATTCCTTCGCCAATTTCGCCTTCGAAAATTACGAGGCGGCAGCTTACAAGTCGCTGTTGGTGATCGCCGAGGCAGGTGGATATGGCGCCGCCGTCACTGGCCTTCAGGCGAATCTGAACGAGGAGCTGACGATGGCCGAATGGCTCAATGACAATCTGGCCGCGGTCACGGCAAAGTTTCTCTCGCTGCGACAGGTGGGCGAGACGGCGAAGGTCTAGGTCCGGCATGGTCAATCAACTTCCTTTGTCCGAGACGGACCTTGCCCCGACGCAGAAATCGGCGGATGGAACAAACGTTATCGCCGCCGATCTCGCCTATCGCACCATGTCGATCGTCAACGTCGTCCTCTATGGCGATCCGATGGGACCGGATCCATGGGTCCTGATCGATACGGGACTTTCGGCCTCGGCCGACAAGATCAAGGCTTGTGCGTCCCTGCGCTTCGGCGACGCGCGACCTGCCGCGATCGTGATGACCCATGCGCATTTCGATCACGCCGGTTCCGTCGAAAGTCTCGCTAGCTTTTGGGAGGTTCCGGTCTTTGCGCATCCGCTGGAAAGGCCATATCTGGAAGGACAGGCGTCCTATCCTCCCGCCGATCCCTTGGCTGGCGGAGGTGCGATGACGTTGCTTTCACCACTTTACCCGCGCTCGCCGGTCGACGTCCGCCCGTGGCTCAAAATCTTGCCCGCCGACCAAACGGTCCCGGGAATGCCGGGATGGAAATGGATCCACACGCCCGGCCATTCGCCAGGCCATATATCGCTGTGGCGCGAAAGCGACCGCACGCTGATTTCAGGCGATGCCATTATCACGACAGGACAGGAATCGGCATATGAGGCGATCGTGCAGACCCCGGAAATGCACGGGCCGCCCCGGTATTTCACGCCCGACTGGGAAGAGGCGGAAAAATCCGTGGCACTTGTCGCTTCGCTGGAGCCGGAGCTTATCATCAGCGGACACGGCCTACCGGTAAAAGGCCAAAATGCCAGGGACAAGCTGCATCGTCTAGCCAAGTCGTTCCGCGACATTGCCGTGCCAAAAGGCGGTCACTACGAGCTTGACCCGGCAAAGCCCGGCAAATCCGGTAACGACGCCTTTCGCTGAAACTGTCGGACCGAAAACGATTGCAGACCGAAACGCCAAGGGCTGGGTCCTGTAACACACAGGATCCAGCCCTTGAATCTTCTCGGTCGATAAACCGTCCCAATTACGGGGTCAGTCCATCCGGCGAGGTTTGCGTGAAGAGGTCGATCAATTGTTGTGGGCTGCGCAGGCTTCGTCCATCGGGGTGGCATTGCTCGTGCCGCCCTGCGTCTGAAGATTGGCAGAGTTATTGACCGGATTGGGGCACTTGACCTTGTCCTGCGTGCCGCTGGTCGTGGAACCAGTTGTGGTGGTATCCGTTGCCATCGGCTTCTGGGTCTTCGTGTCGGTGCCTGCGCCGCCACCCTGGTCGGCCTGGCTCTTATCAATGGTGGCACCTGCGGGGGCGGGATTCGATTGGGCGAAGGCGGATGTGGCCATGCCGATAGCCAAAATTGACGCTGCTACGAGTTTCATACGCATTGTGAAGTCCTCCTTGGGATCCTTGTTGACCCACTCAGAACCTCATTCTTGGATCATTGTTCCGGCTGCAGCCGACAAAATGCACTGCCGCGTCCACAGCCATCGCGCGGGTCAAGGTTGAGGTCTGAAACAGCAAAAGGGACAGCTATGACGCGCAAGGGGAATGGCGACTACTTCGCGTAAAGCGCTCGCGACCGCTCGAGATGCTTGAGCAGCGCCATTTCCGAGCCATCCACGTCGTTTGCTTCAAGGCGGTCGACGATCTCGTCATGTTCGGCGAGCGTGAATTTTTCCTTGCCGGTCCAGATCAGCATTTCGGTATGATATTCCTTCAGCCAGGCAAGCATCGCTTCGCTGACGGCGACGTAGATCGGGTTGCCGGATATCTGCGCGATGCGGGTGTGGAATTCCATGTCCGCGTCGATGAACTCTTCGGCCCGGCCAAGCGACATTCGCTGGCGTTCGATGATGTTCCTGAGGTCCGCGATATCATTTGCCGAGGCCCGCTGCGCGGCTTCCCGCGCCATGCCCCGCTCGAAGAAGATGCGCGCGCTCTTCAGATACTCCAGCGAGTCCGACGATTGCGACAGCATGATCTTGGCGGTGAGATCGACCTGACGGAATATCGATTTTGCCGTCAGCCTGAGGACCTTCGCCCGCTCGCCATGCGAAATGCTGACAAGACCTTTATTGGCAAGGGACTGCATGGCCTCCCTGATCGCCGGCCGGCCGACGCCGAAGCGTTCCATCAGCACGCGCTCGGAGGGCATTTCGTCCCCGGGCTGAAGCTCGCCCGAGGTGATCATTCGCTCAAGTCGATCAAACACTTCGTCAGAAAGTTTCCGGCGGACGATTTGTTCGAGGGGCTGGGTCATCACATCTCGCTGGCTCAAAAAATGTTTCCTCCTAACAGTTTCCGGGTCGAGAACAAAGCTGTCGGCGAAAATTTGCGGATCCAAAGATTCTACTTTTCATAATTTGGAATACTCATTATACCAGATCATGAGTTGACGCCATGGCAATCTGCCTCGCGAGAGGAGCAACCACCAGTTTCATGATGATTACCCTGACCTACCGTATCGAAACGCCCGGCAACGTCGAGGCGATGGCGGAAAAGATCGCGAGCGACCAGTCGACCGGAACCTTCGTGCCCGTCCCCGGCGAGACCGAAGAGCTGAAATCGCGTGTCGCCGCCCGTGTGCTGGCGGTCCGTCCGCTCGAAGGCGCCAGTCATCCGACCTGGCCCGAGGTCGCTCCCGGCACGCTGCTTCATCGCGCCGATGTCGACATCGCCTTTCCACTGGACGCGATCGGGACAGACCTTTCGGCATTGATGACCATTGCAATCGGCGGCGTCTACTCCATCAAGGGCATGACCGGCATCCGCATCGTCGACATGACGCTGCCCGAAGCCTTCAAAAGTGCGCATCCCGGACCGCAGTTCGGCATCCCTGGAAGCCGCCGCCTCGCCGGCGTCGAAGGCCGACCCATCATCGGAACGATCGTCAAGCCGGCGCTTGGTCTCAGACCGCACGAAACGGCGGAACTCGTCGGCGAGCTGATCTCATCCGGCGTCGACTTCATCAAGGATGACGAAAAACTCATGAGCCCGGCCTATTCACCACTCAAGGACCGCGTTGCGGCGATCATGCCGCGCATTCTCGATCACGAGCAAAAGACCGGCAAGAAGGTCATGTATGCCTTCGGCATCTCGCATGCAGACCCAGACGAGATGATGCGTAACCACGACATCGTCGCCAAGGCCGGCGGCAATTGCGCCGTCGTCAACATCAACTCGATCGGCTTCGGCGGCATGAGCTTTCTGCGCAAGCGCTCCAATCTGGTGCTGCACGCGCATCGAAACGGCTGGGACGTGCTGACACGCGACCCGGGCGCCGGCATGGACTTCAGGGTCTACCAGCAGTTCTGGCGGCTGCTCGGGGTCGATCAGTTTCAGATCAACGGTATCAGGGTCAAGTATTGGGAGCCGGACGACAGCTTCGTGTCCTCCTTCAAGGCTGTCAGCACGCCGCTCTTCGACGCCTCCGATTGCCCGCTTCCGGTCGCCGGCTCGGGTCAGTGGGGAGGACAGGCGCCTGAGACCTATCAGCGGACCGGCCGCACCGTCGATCTTCTCTATCTCTGCGGCGGAGGCATCGTCAGCCATCCCGGCGGCCCGGCGGCAGGCGTTCGGGCCGTGCAGCAGGCCTGGCAGGCAGCGGTCTCAGACATCCCGTTGGAGACCTACGCGAAAGATCATCCGGAGCTCGCCGCCTCGATTGCGAAATTCAGCGATGGCAAGGGCGCGTGACAGCGATGGATGGACCTCTCGTCAGCTATTACGGGGACGACTTCACCGGCTCAACCGATGTCATGGAGGCCTTGGCCTCGAACGGTATCCCGACCGTGCTCTTCCTCGACATTCCGACGCCGGAATTGCTCGCGCGCTTTGGGGATTGCCGCGCAATCGGCATTGCCGGGACAAGCCGCAGCGAGACCCCCGCCTGGATGCAAGAGCACCTTTCGCGCGCTTTCGAGTGGCTGTATTCGCTCGGTGCTGACATCTGCCACTACAAGGTCTGCTCGACCTTCGATTCCAGCCCCGACATCGGCAGTATCGGCAAGGCGATCGAAATCGGCCGATCGGTTTTCGGGCAATCCGTCGTGCCCGTCATCGTCGGCGCGCCGCAATTGAAGCGCTACACGGCATTCGGCAATCTCTTTGCCGCTTACCAGGGCCGGATCTTTCGCATCGACCGCCATCCCGTCATGAGCCGCCATCCGGTGACCCCGATGGACGAGGCGGACCTTGCGGTCCACCTGTCGAAACAGACCCGCCTTCCCGTCCTGGTCGCCGATCTCGTCGCCATCACCGCGACGGACGCGGATGCACGTGTCGACGATCTGGCGTCTGCTTCAGAAGGGATACTGCTCATCGATGTCGACTCCGCGGTGACGCAGGAGGCCGCGGGCCGACAACTGCTTCGTGTCACCGGCCGTTCCGGAAGTTTTGTCGCCGGCTCTTCCGGGATCGAATATGCCATGCTCAGTGCTAGGCGGCGGAGCGGCTTCATCGCCAACAGCGGCGCCGAGTTTCCGGATGTCGGCCCGGTCGACCGCCTCGCCGTCGTGTCGGGCAGCGTATCGCCGACGACCGAGCGCCAGATCCGGACGGCTGTCGAGAACGGCTTCGAGAGCATCGCGCTCGATCCGCTTGCACTGGTCTCGGAACATTGCGAAGCCGCGATGGATGCGGCGGTAGAGGCCGGCATCCAGACGCTCAGGCAAGGCAAGAGCGTCATCCTGTACACCGCGCTTGGCCCGTCTGCGGACCGTGGCGCCGACATAGACAGGCTTCCGGGCGCTCGTCACCGGCTCGGGAGCGCGCTCGGCACGATCTTGCGCCGCCTGATCGAGAACGAAGCACTATCACGTGCGGTCGTCGCCGGCGGCGACACATCCAGTCACGCACTCCGGCAGTTGAAGATCGACGCGCTGACGACGCTTCTTCCGCTGCCTCAGACGCCAGGCTCTCCGCTTTGCCTTGCGCATGGCGACTATCAGCCGACCAACGGCCTGCAGATCGCCCTCAAA
Organism: Rhizobium aouanii; assembly: GCF_037002925.1. NCBI lineage: Bacteria > Pseudomonadati > Pseudomonadota > Alphaproteobacteria > Hyphomicrobiales > Rhizobiaceae > Rhizobium > Rhizobium aouanii. The sequence continues at coordinate 182,115 of NZ_JBAMYD010000009.1, read as the reverse complement.
GGCGGCCAGGTCGGGACTGACGGTTATTTCACGCAGATCCGCGAGGGAAGGAAACACTGATGATTTCCATGATCCGGCTTGGCGGAGAAAAACGTGTGGATCATATAATTTAAGTGATATGGTGATTGACTCATCATACCAGTATATGATCCTATCCAGAAACGGAAAAGGTGAGGAAACATGACTAAGATTGCCCTCTTCGGCGCAGGCGGGAAAATGGGATACCGGCTCGCCAAAAATCTCAACGGCTCGCGTTTCGAGGTCCGCCATGTCGAGGTGAGCGACGCAGGCAAGGCCCGTTTGAAGAATGATCTCGGTGTCGATTGCGTACCCGTCGATGTCGGGCTCGACGGCGCTGAGGTGGTGATCCTTGCCGTGCCGGATACGGCAATCGGCAAGGTCGCGGCAGGCATCGTCGACAAGCTCGCATCAGGTACCATGGTGATCGCGCTGGACGCTGCGGCTCCCTTTGCCGGCCACCTGCCGAAGCGCGATGATCTCACCTACTTCGTCACCCATCCCTGCCATCCGCCGATCTTCAACGACGAGACGGACATGCAGGCGAAAAAGGACCACTTCGGCGGCCTCTTCGCCAAGCAGCATATCGTCTCGGCGCTGATGCAGGGTCCGGAAAGCGCCTACGCGCTCGGCGAGGAAATCGCCAAGCTGATCTGGGCCCCGGTCATGCGCTCGCACCGGGTCACGGTCGATCAGCTTGCGATGCTCGAACCGGGCTTATCGGAAACCGTCTGCGCATCGCTGCTCGTCGTCATGCGACAGGCCATGGACGAATGCGTGGCACGCGGCGTGCCGGAACAGGCCGCCCGCGATTTCCTGCTCGGCCATATGAACGTGCTCGGCGCGGTCATCTTCAAGGAAGTCGACGGCGTGTTTTCGGATGCCTGCAACAAGGCGATCGAGTTCGGCATCCCGGCGCTGATGCGCGACGACTGGAAAAAGGTATTCGAACCGCAGGAGATCGCCGAAAGCATCCGGCGCATCACCTGAACCGGCTTGGGGAGGCAAGCTCTCCCCTCAACCGCCCCAGGGAGAAGGGGCTTCATTCACAACAGGGAGGAAACCATGAAACTGACGCGCAGACTGACACTTGCAGCTTTTGCCGGCGCATTGGCGCTCGGAACAGCTCTTCCGGCCTTTGCGGCCGATCTCATCGCCATCATCACGCCGGCGCATGACAATCCCTTCTTCAAGGCTGAAGCCGTCGGCGCTGAAGCCAAGGCGAAGGAGCTCGGCTACGAAACGCTCGTCATGACGCATGACGACGACGCCAACAAGCAGTCCGAAATGATCGACACGGCGATCGGACGCGGCGCCAAGGCGATCATCCTCGACAATGCCGGAGCTGACGCCTCCGTCGCGGCCGTCAAGAAGGCAAAGGATGCAGGCATCCCCTCCTTCCTGATCGACCGCGAAATCAACGCGACGGGCGTTGCCGTCGCTCAGATCGTCTCGAACAACTACCAGGGCGCCCAGCTCGGGGCGCAGGAATTCGTCAAGCTGATGGGCGAGAAAGGCAATTACGTCGAGCTGGTGGGCAAAGAGTCCGACACCAATGCTGGCATCCGCTCGCAAGGCTATCACGACGTCATCGACGACTATCCGGACCTGAAGTCCGTCGCCAAGCAGTCGGCCAACTGGAGCCAGACGGAAGCCTATTCGAAGATGGAAACCATCCTCCAGGCAAATCCCGACATCAAGGGCGTCATTTCAGGGAATGACACGATGGCCATGGGCGCGATCGCTGCGCTGCAGGCGGCCGGCCGCAAGGAGGTGATCGTCGTCGGCTTCGATGGTTCCAACGACGTGCGCGACTCCATCAAGTCGGGCGGCATCAAGGCAACGGTCCTGCAGCCCGCCTATGCGCAGGCTCAGTTGGCGGTGGAACAGGCCGACGCCTACATCAAGAACAAGACGACGCCAAAGGAAGAGAAGCAGCTGATGGATTGCGTTCTCATCAACGCCGACAATGCCGGCAAGCTCGAAACCTTCGCCCTGACGAACTGATCAGCCGCGAATTGCGGAGGGCGCAGCGCTGCGCCCTCCGCAATGCATTTTGCAAGACGTCGAGGTTTAAAGCATGTTGAGAGTGAAGGGCGCCCTGCTCGCTGCCGTCGTGGCGGCCGCCTTGCCCGGTTGCAAGATCATCAAGACGCCGACGGCTGAGGAAAAGGCGGCGGCAGCGGCCAAGACCGCCTTCGACCCGAATGCAAAGGTCGAGGCGATCTGGCAGTCTGAGGCAGTGCCCTATTTCGAAAAACGCGCCGGCGACCTCAAGGACGTCATGCAATTGGCCGCCTCCAGCCCCGACGCCGCAGGCGAGAAATATGGTAATCCCCGCAAACAGAGCAGCTCGCCATGGACCTATGCGGTGAAGATCACCGGCAAGGTTGTCGCGGCCGATACGGCGTCGCGCGCGGCGACGCTCGATGTCGACGCCGATGGCGACGGCAAGGCCGATGCGAAGGTGCAGATCGGGCCGGCGCTGCGCGGCACGGCGCTCCGCGACACGCTGGAATTCGTCAATTTCAACGAATTCAAGAACCAGATCGAGTGGGCGCAGTTCGGCAAAGCCTTCAACGAGAAGGCCAATACTACCTTTCTCTCTGCCATCCCGCGTGAGGGCCTCGCCGGCAAGACGGTGACCGCGATCGGCGCCTTTCCGTTGCCGAAGAGCGGTGAGCTGCCGCTCATAACGCCTTCGGAACTGAAGGTTAGCCCATGACCGAAGGAGAGGCACAAAATGACGACATCATCCTGCGCCTCGACGACGTGTCCAAGGTCTATTCGGGCATCGTCGCCGTCAAGCGCGCCAATCTCGAGCTGCGCCGCGGCGCGGTGAACGTCCTTGTCGGCGAAAACGGTGCAGGCAAGTCGACGTTGATGAAGATCATCGCCGGTGTCGAGCGTCCGACGCTCGGCCGCATCATCCTCGATGGCAAGCCCGTATCCTTCGACAGCCCGGCGCACGCGCAGGCGAATGGCATCGGCATGATCTTCCAGGAGCTCAATCTCTTCGCCAACATGTCGGTCGCCGAGAACATCTTCGCCAGGCGCGAAATCACCCGCGGCATCCTCGGCATCGACCACAAGGCACAGGTTCAAAAGGCCAATGCGTTTCTGAAGCGTCTGGATGCCGGGATCGAGGCGGATACGATGGTCGAGGATTTGCCGATCGGCCAGCAGCAGCTCGTCGAGATCGCCAAGGCGATGTCGTTGAATGCCCGTATCCTGATCATGGATGAGCCGACGTCGGCGCTTTCGGCAGCCGAGGTCGAGATCCTGTTCAAGGTGATCGCGGAACTGAAGGCCCAGGGTGTGGCAATCGTCTATATCTCGCATCGGCTCGAAGAGCTGATGCGGATCGGCGATTACATCACGGTGCTGCGTGACGGTCAGGTCACCGGCGAGGCGATGGTCCGCGACATCGACACGCGCTGGATCGTGCGCTCGATGATCGGCTCGGATGCCAAGGATTTTGCGAAGTCCGTGGACCACGCCGTCGGAGCCGAAGTCTTTCGCGCCGAGAACATCAGCCTGCCGCGGCCGACGGGCGGGCTTTCGGTCAACGATGTCTCCTTGTCGGTCAAGGCGGGCGAAATCCTCGGCATCTACGGCCTGATGGGTGCCGGGCGCAGCGAATTCTTCGAATGCGTGATCGGCCGTCACACACACTCGACCGGCAAGATCTTCATCGACGGCAAGCAGGTTCGCGCCCGCGACACCACCCGGCGCATCCGCCGCGGCCTTGCACTCATTCCGGAAGACCGGCAGCGGGAAGGCCTGGTCCAGGTGCTTTCCATCGCCTCCAACCTGACGCTGGCGAGCCTTGGGCGCTTCACCCGGCTCTTCCATATCGACAGGGGGGCTGAGAAGAGTGCCATTCGCGATGCAATCCGCGATCTCTCGATCAAGGCGCCGAACCCGGATTTCGAGGTGACCTCGATGTCGGGCGGCAACCAGCAGAAGGTCGTTATCGGTAAGGCCTTGATGACCAATCCGAAGGTGCTTCTGATGGACGAGCCGAGCCGCGGCATCGATGTCGGCGCCAAGGCCGATGTGTTTCGAACCATGCGGCGGCTGGCGGCAAACGGGCTCGCCATTCTGTTTTCGACTTCCGACCTCGAAGAGGTCATGGCGCTTTCCGATCGCATCGCGGTCTTGAGCAACGGCCAGTTGGTCGCCGTCTTCGACCGGAACGAGGCCACGGAAGAAGCCATTATCGCGGCTTCGGCCAAGGGACACGGACATCAAGGGAAACTCGCGTCATGATGGCGACTACATCAACCACTCTCGCTCCGAAGGGCACCAACGGCTCGGCGCTTCTGACGCTGATGAAGCTCAGGACGTTCATCGCGCTATTTGCCGTGATCATCTTCTTTGCGATTTTCGCCCCGAACTTCACCTCGACGGCGAACATGATCCTGATGTCGAAACATGTAGCGCTGAACGCCTTCCTGGCGATGGGCATGACCTTCGTCATCATCACAGGCGGCATCGATCTCTCGGTCGGATCAATCGTTGGGCTTTGCGGCATGGTCGCCGGTGGCCTGATCCTTTACGGCATCGAGTTGCCGATCGGCTATACGATCTTTTTCAACCTCTTCGAGATCGTGCTGATCACCCTGTCGATCGGCCTGCTCATCGGTCTGATCAACGGCCTGCTGATCACCAAGCTCAACGTTGCGCCCTTCATCGCCACGCTCGGCACACTCTATATCGCCCGCGGTCTCGCTTTACTGTCGTCGGACGGCCAGACCTTTCCGAATCTTGTCGGCCGGCCTGAATATGCCACGACCGGCTTCGATTTCTTCGGCGCCGGACGCATTCTCGGTCTGCCGGTGTCGATCTGGATTCTGATCGTGCTTGCGCTGCTGGCAGCCTATGTCGCGCGCTCGACACCGATCGGCCGTCACATCTTCGCCGTCGGCGGCAATGAACGGGCTGCGCGCATGTCCGGTATCCGGGTCGATGTCGTGAAGATCTTCGTCTACATGTTCTCCGGACTTTGCGCCGCCATCGTCGGCGTCGTTATCTCCTCCGAGCTGATGGCAGCCCACCCGGCGACCGGCGAAAGCTTCGAACTCAATGCGATCGCCGCAGCCGTGCTCGGCGGCACCTCGATGTCGGGCGGCCGCGGCACGATTGGCGGCACGATTATCGGCGCCTTCGTCATCGGCATCCTCTCCGACGGATTGGTGATGATGGGCGTCTCCTCTTTCTGGCAGATGGTCATCAAGGGCCTCGTCATCATCATCGCCGTCGTGGTCGACCAGGCGCAGCGCCGCCTGCAGCAGCGCGTCACCCTCATGCAGATGGCAAAGGCAGGCTGATATGACGGAATTGAAAGGGGCTTTGATCGGCTGCGGTTTCTTTGCGATCAACCAGATGCATGCCTGGAATGACGTTCGGGGCGCAGGCATCGTCGCAATCTGCGATCGTGACCCGGAGCGGCTGAAGATCGTCGGCGACCAGTTCGGCATCGACCGCCGCTATGGCGATGCCGAGGCTTTGTTCGCCGATGGCGGTTTTGATTTCGTCGACATTGCCACAACGGTCCAAAGCCATCGCGTTCTCGTCGAAATGGCGGCTCGGAACAAGGTGCCGGCCATCTGCCAGAAGCCGTTCGCCAAGACCTTGTCGGACGCGAAGGCGATGGTCGAGGCGTGCCGCAATGCCGGTATCCCGTTGATGGTGCACGAGAACTTTCGCTGGCAGACGCCGATGCAGGCGGTGCGCAAGGCGCTGGACGCGGATGCGATCGGCACCCCCTTCTGGGGCCGTTTCTCCTTCCGTTCGGCTTACGACGTCTTCTCCGGCCAGCCCTATCTGGCCGAAGGTGAGCGCTTCATCATCGAAGACCTCGGCATCCATACGCTCGATATCGCCCGTTATATCCTTGGTGACGTTCGCTCGGTCACGGCCCGCACCAAGCGGGTCAATCCCAGAATCAAGGGCGAGGATGTCGCGACCATTCTGCTCGATCATGAAAACGGCGCCACGTCGGTCGTCGATGTCAGCTACGCCACCAGGCTTTCCAGGGAGCCGTTCCCCGAGACCTTGATCGAGCTCGACGGTTCGGAGGGCACGATCCGGCTAACCCAGCGTTACGGCCTCGAAATCACCAACGCCAAGGGCACCACCACCACGGACGTGTCTCCGAAGCTGCTGGCATGGGCCTCGCGGCCCTGGCACAACATCCAGGAAAGTGTCTACGCGATCCAGCAGCATTGGGTCGATCAGTTGGAGCGCGGCGCCGAGCATTCGACCTCAGGGGCCGACAATCTGAAAACTTTTGCGCTCGTCGAGGCCGCGTATGACAGTGCCGCCAAGGGACAGACGATCGATATCGGAGCGATGCTGCGATGACGGTTGATGCGTTCCAGCTCTACGGCACTCGCCTCGTCGATCCGCCGCCAGTTCGCCTGAGAGCCGGAAAACTGGAAGCCGATCTCGCCAACGGCAACCTCCGCACGATCCGTTACGATGGAACGGAGGTGCTCAGGGCGATTTCCTATCTCGTTCGCGACCGGGACTGGGGGACGTACAGCCCTGAAATCGCCGATCTCAGGATCGAGCAGAGTGACGATCGTTTCGAGGTCGCTTATCGGGCCTGCTGCGTGGGGCCGGATGATACGAAGCTCATCATCGATGTTCGCATCGTCGGAAGTCCGGACCGGCTCGACTTCGAGGCCGAAGCCATCGCCCCGACCGGCTTCGAGACCAACCGCTGCGGTTTCTGCATCCTGCATCCGATCGTCGGCGCGGCAGGTTCACCGGCGACGGTCGAGCATGTCGACGGGCAGATCGTGGCGACACGGTTTCCCGATCTCATCGAGCCCTGGCAGCCGTTCAAGAACATGCGCGCCATCACCCACGAGGTTATGCCTGACGTTCAGGCGGAATGCCGGATGGAGGGCGACACGTTTGAAATGGAAGATCAAAGGAACTGGTCGGACGCATCCTACAAGACCTATGTCAGGCCGCTCGCTCTTCCCTGGCCGTATGAAATTCCCGCCAATCGGCCCGTTCGGCAGAAAACGTCGCTGGTCATCGGGGACGCACGCGGTTCGACACGGCCTCCTCCTGGGATGTCGGGCGGCGCCATAAAACTCGAACCCGGGGCGCGAACCGGCACCATGCCTGATATCGGCGTGATCATTACGCCCGAAGAGGCCGATGCGACGCTGTCGGCAAAGTCCGTCCTGACGGAAATCGCTCCCCAGGAACTCCTCTTCCATTTCGACCCCGGCGTCGGGCACGGCGTCGACGCGTTCAGGCGGTTCGCAGCAATCGCGACGGTCCATCGCGGCCGCTCGACGCTGGAGATCGCCCTTCCCTGCAAATCGTCGCCGTCAAGCGAGGCGGCCGAGATCGCCCGCCAGATGAGGCTGGCGGAATTCCGGCCGGATGCGATCATGATCTCGCCATCCGTCGACCGGCAATCGACGCCGCCCGGAAGCAAATGGCCGGAATGCCCGCCCCTGGATGAAGTCTATACAGCTGCCCGCGCCGCCTTTCCCGGCATTCGCATCGGCGGCGGTGTGCTGAGCTATTTCACTGAACTAAACCGCAAGCGCGTGCCGGCCGGGAAGATCGACTTTGTCAGCCACTGCACCAATCCGATCGTGCATGCCGCCGACGATCTCAGCGTCATGCAGACATTGGAATCGCTGCCCTTCATCACGCGGTCGGTGCGTGCGATCTACGGCGACAAGCCCTACCGGATCGGCCCATCGACGATCCCGATGCGGCAGAACCCCTATGGCAGCCGCACGATGGACAATCCGGTGGGCGCACGCATCCCCATGGCCAACCGCGACCCGCGCCACAATGGACGTTTCGCCGAGGCCTTCGCGCTTGGTTACGCGATACGGGTGCTGGATGCCGATCTGGAATGCCTGACGCTCTCGGCCTTGTCAGGCCCGTTCGGTTTGATCGCCGGTCCGGCCGAACCGACCGAGCAAGGCGGGCGGCGCCCGCTGTTCAACACCGTGCGGACATTGTCGCGATTGGCTGGCGCATCCTGGCAGGAATGCGTCTCCTCCTCACCCTCCGAGGTCCTGTCTTTCGTTGCACGGAATGCCGCAGGCGCCAGGCTTCACATCGTCAATCTGACGGGCGAAGAACGAAAGGTCGATTGCGGCGCATGCCGGGCGGCAGATGCGGGCAAAGAGTTGCTGCTCGCGCCGTTTGCGACCGCAGCCCTCCCGCTGGCGGATTGACCTTCGGCGGTGCAACCGCATTTATGCAGGCGGAGCTCGCAATGGGAGGATCAGCATGAAGACGAAGAAGCTTATCAATTCGGGCGCAGATGCCGTCGATGAGATGCTGCAAGGCATTCTGGCGGCGCATCCGCGCCATCTGTACGCCGTGGAGAACATGCCCCGCGCAATCATTGCCAGAAACGGGCCCCGCAAGGGCAAGGTCGGCTTGGTCATCGGCGGCGGATCGGGGCACGAACCGACATTTCTGGGGTTTGTCGGCAAGGGGCTGGCGGACGCGGCCGCAATCGGCAACGTCTTCGCGTCGCCGCCGCCCGATCCGATCATCGCCTGCGCCATGGCGGTCGACGGCGGCGCCGGTGTCCTGTTCATGTATGGCAATTATGCCGGCGACGTGATGAACTTCGACATGGCCGCCGAGATGCTTGCGCTTGACGAGATCGAAGTGCGCACCGTGCTCACCACGGATGACGTGGCATCCGCCCCTGCCGATCAGCGGGACAGGCGACGAGGCGTGGCGGGCAACGTCTTCATCTTCAAGGCGGCCGGCGCAGCCTGCGATCTTCTCTACTCGTTTGACGATGTCGAGCGTGTCGCTCGCCATGCCAATGCGCGAACCTATACGATGGGTGTGGCGCTCTCGCCCTGTTCGCTGCCCCAGACCCTCCGGCCGAACTTCCTGATCGGCGAAGGGGAGATGGAGATCGGAATGGGAATCCATGGGGAGCCTGGCGTGGCGCGCGAGCCGCTGAAGCCGGCCGACGAGGTGACCGACGAACTCATGGACAGCATTCTTCGCGAAATGAAAGCAGCCCGCGGCGATCGTGTCGCGGTGCTTGTCAATTCGCTGGGCTCGACCCCGATGATGGAACTTTACATCATGATGCGGCGCGTGAAGTCCCGGCTCGACGATGCCGGGCTCATCCTCCATACGTCGCTCGTCGGAAACTACTGCACGTCGCTCGAAATGACCGGCGCGTCGATCACGGTCATGCATCTTGACGACGAGCTTCAGCGATTGATCGACCACCCCTGTGATTGCGCGATGTTTGCGAGGTGATCAATGACGTTTACGACCGAAGATCTGCAGCGCTTGTTTGCCGCGATTGCCGAGGATATCGCGGCGGAACGAGATCAACTTTGCGAACTGGACGGTGCGATTGGCGATGGGGATCACGGCCTTGCCATGGATGCGGGCTGCCAGGCCGCGGCGAAAGCGGTCGGCGAGCTTGACGCCGAGATCGCCCCGACAGCCGCATTCAACGTCGCGGCTAAGGCATTCCTGAATGCGGTCGGCGCTTCGTCCGGCCCCTTATATGCCACGGCCTTCATGCGCGCCGGAGCAGCCGCCAAAGACAAGCAGACATTGAGCGATGACGACTTCCTGCGTGTCTTTGCGGCAATGGCGCAGGGAATCCAGGAACGCGGAAAGGCCGAGCCCGGTGAAAAGACGATGGTTGACGCCTGGAAGCCCGCGGCTGACGCGGCACTCGACGCCTGGCAGTCGGGAAAGCCCCTCCCCCAATGCTTCGAGGCAGCCGAGCGGGCAGCGCGGGCAGGCTGTGAAGCGACCAGCAACATGACGGCGGCCAAGGGACGGGCTTCGCGATTGGGGGACCGCGTGATCGGGCACATCGATCCCGGTGCCGCCTCGGCCGTCATCATCATCGCCGCAATGGCAAAATTTGCGCAGCGCGGCAATGGTTAGCTCATCATACCAGTTGACATGTCGATGACTATCTGCAACAAGGGGCCGGCTTTACAAGAGGAGGACGGTAATGCTGACCCTTTCTGCGAAATTGAAGACTGCGAGCATCGTGGCGATCGCCGTGGCGTCACTATCGGCCACGCCGGTTCTTGCGGAAGACATCACGCTTTGGACCCTCAACTTCGACAACAATGCTGCCAACACGGCTCTGAAAAAGGTGGCCACCGACTTCGAAGCGGCAAACCCCGGAACGCATGTCGAGATCGTTCAGCGCGCCGTCGACGAGCACAAGACCGCCCTGCGCGTCGCTGCTGGCTCCGACAAGGGACCCGACATCTATTTCAGCTGGGCCGGCCTCGGTCTCGGTGGTGAGTATGTCAAGGCCGGTCTGTCCCTGCCCCTCGACAAATACTATGCCGAGTATAAGTGGAGCGACGAATTGTTGCCCTCGGCAGCGGCTTTTGCCGACCTCTATCCCGGCGGCAAGCACGGCGTCCCCTTCACCTTCAAGGGCGAGGCCGTCTATTACAACAAGAAGCTCTTCGAACAGGCTGGTATCACGGAAGAGCCGAAGACCTACGAGGAACTCCTTGCCGCAGCCGATAAGCTGAAGGCCGCCGGCATTCCCGCCTTCACCTTCGGCGGGACGGTCAACTGGCACGTCATGCGCCTCATGGACGTTATCCTTGAAACGAAGTGCGGCGCTGAAAAGCACGACGCGCTGAAGGCGATGACGCTGGACTGGACCAAGGAACCCTGCACGGCGGACTCATTCGCAGAATTTGCGAAATGGACGAAGGACTATACGCTGCAGCCATTCATGGGCATCGACAATAAACAGTCCTACAGCCTCTTCACCGCGGGCCGTGCGGCGATGATGCTCGAAGGCGACTGGCTGGTCAGCCAGCTTAACGGCTCCGGCGCCAATCTCGACGACTACGGGATTTTCCCCTTCCCGACCAACACCGATCGTCTCTACGGTTTCGCCGAGTACAACTACATCAGCACCAAGAGCAAGAGCCCTGACGTAGCGGCGAAGTTCCTCGACTACTTCCTCTCGACGAAGGTCCAGCAGGATCTGCTTGGCCAGCTGAGTTCGACCTCCGTCAACAAGAACGTACAATATGCCAACCAGAAGCCGCTCGAGGCGGAATGGCTGGGGATCTTCCAGAAATACGGCAAGGTCTACATGAACGGCGATCAGGCGTTCCCGCTCGACGTCACGACGGAGTACTTCCGGGTCATCAACGATGTTGCTTCAGGCAACACCGAGCCCGCCGAGGCGGCCAAGCAGCTGCAGAGCTTCATCGCCAGCAGAACCTGATTCCTCCCGAGGTGCCAGTCGATCGACCCAGCGGTCGATCGACTGGCACATTCTTTCATCAGCTGGCAGCCGCATCACTGCCAGGAGGAAAGCATGTCACTTCGACAATCGACACATGATCCGCGCGTACAAGCGCTCATCCTGCTCGTGCCGGCCCTGGCAATCTATGCCGTCTTCGCCCTCTACCCGATGCTCAACGTCGTGATCCTGAGCTTTCAGAAATGGAACGGGCTCGATCCCAATCGGCACTTCGTGGGGATTGCGAACTACCAGGCGATATTCACGAAGGATCCTGTCTTCTGGGTTGCCTTCCGCAATACCGTCATCTGGACCTTGATGAGCCTGATCTTTCCCCCGATGGTCGGACTGCTGCTGGCGCTTAGCCTCAATCAGAAGATATTCGGCCGCAATGGCCTCAGGGCCATCTTCTATCTGCCGGTCATCATCGCGCCGATCGCGGTGGCCACCATGTGGAAGTGGATGTACGATCCGTTCTTCGGCCTTTTCAGCCAGCTGCTCACTTCGTGGGGCATGCAGGGCTGGATCAATGACTGGCTGGGCAACAGGGATATCGCCCTTTATTCCGTTTTCGTCGCCTATCTCTGGCAGACGGTCGGCTTCTCGATGGTCCTGTTTCTCGCGGGCCTGCAGAATGTCTCTCAGACGCTTGTGGAGGCCGCGCGCATCGATGGCGCCGGCCGCTGGGCGGTGTTCAAGCATGTGACATTGCCGGCCTTGCGCCCGACGATCACGATCGTTCTCGTTCTTTCCGTCATCTCCTCCCTGAAGGCCTTCGACATCGTCTATGGCCTCACCGGCGGCGGGCCGGCGCAGTCCACCCAGATGCTGGCGCTCTGGGCGTTCACGCAGGCGATGCAGATCTTCGATTTCGGACGAGGCGCGGCGATTTCGGTCGTGCTGCTGCTGATCACCATGGCCGTCGTCATTCCCTATCTCAAATGGACCCAGAAGCACGAGGAGGTCGAATCGTGACAGCAGTACCGACCGACCAGACCGCGGTGCATCTGCAGGTCGAACCATCGTCGATGAAGCGGGACCCGATTCTGATCGGCCTCTGGATCACGCTTGTTATCGTGGCGCTCGTCTGGGTCGCGCCATTCGTCTTCATCGTCTTCACCTCCTTGAAGACGCCGGCGGCGGTCACGGGCACGGGCGCCTTCGTGCCGCCAACCGAGCTCGCTTTCGAAAACTACAGCGCCGCATGGAGCCGCGGCAACTTCGCAAACTCCTTCTTCAACAGCGTCATCATCACCGTCATCAAGGTGCCGCTCGGGCTGTTCCTTTCGGCGATGGCCGCCTATGCCCTTGCCAAGATCAAGCTGAAGATCACCAAGGCCCTGCTGCTGCTCGTCGTGTTCGGCACGATGATCCCCTTCCAGGTGATGCTTGCGCCGCTCTTCACCCTGGTCAATTCACTCGGCCTGATCGATACCTATCCCGGCGTCATCCTTCCCTACATCGCCTTCGGCGTTCCCTATCAGGTTTTCATCCTGCACGGCTTCTTCAAGAGCATTCCCAAGGAGCTGTCGGAGGCAGCACTGATCGACGGCGCCAGTCACTTCATCATCTTCAGACGGATCTGTCTGCCTGTGTGCCTGCCCGTGCTTGCCGCACTGCTCATCCTCGACTTCGTTTCCACCTGGAACGAATTCGCCATGGCGCTGGTGCTGCTCCAGGATCAGCACATGTGGACCTTGCCGCTCGGCCTGATGTCGTTTCAGGGGCAGTTCTCGAGCAATTACGGCCAGCTCAATGCCGCCATCGTGATGACCGTCCTGCCGGCGACGATCGTCTATCTCATCTTCCAGCGTTACTTCGTCTCTGGCCTGACCTCCGGCGCCGTCAAAGGCTAGGGCCACGAAAAGCATCCACGAGGAGAATATTCTATGTCTGATGCAACAGTCGAAAAATGGGGCGTGTTCGAGGCCTCCTTTGATGGACCCTCCGACGGAAATCCCTATCTCGACGTGGCATTCGATGCCGTATTCACCCACAAGAGCCGCGAAGTTCGCGTGCCGGGCTTTTATGATGGCAACGGCACCTACCGCATCCGCTTCATGCCGGATAGCGAGGGCGAATGGTCGTTTCTGACCCGTTCCAAGACTGCCGTACTCGACGGCAAGACCGGCGCACTGATTGCGACCAGGCCTTCGGCCGGCAATCATGGCCCGGTGCGCGTGCGCAACAAGTTCCACTTCGCCTATGCCGACGGCACCCCGTTCCTGTCCTTCGGGACGACCTGCTATGCCTGGACGCACCAGCCGCTCGACATGCAGAAGCAGACCCTCGAAACCCTCAAGAAGGCCCGCTTCAACAAGATGCGGATGGGCGTGTTTCCGAAGGACTATCCCTATAACGTCAACGAGCCGCTGCACGCCTGCTTCGAGCGCGGGGCGGACGGAAGGGAAGACTTCGACCGTCCGAACCCCGCCTCGTTCCAGCACTTCGAAAAGCAGGTCGCAGCGCTCTGCGAACTGGGGATCGAAGCGGATATCATCATTTTCCACCCCTATGACCGGTGGGGCTATGCCGACATGTCGGCCGAACAGGATTTCCGCTATGTCGAATATCTGGCCGCTCGTCTCGCCGCCTACCGGAACGTCTGGTGGTCGCTTGCCAATGAATATGATTTCCTCATCGATACGAAGCCGATGGAGCAGTGGGATCGCTACTTCCACATCCTGGAAGAGAACGACCCCTACCGGCACCTGCGCTCCATCCATAATGGCGACGTGACGGCGAATTTCGATCACCGCAAGCCATGGGTCACGCACACCTGCATCCAGAACCCTGACGTCAAGCGGACTCAGGAATGGCGCGATGCCTACGGCAAGCCTGTCGTCAACGACGAGCCGGAATATGAGGGCGACATCCTGCAATCATGGGGCAATCTCAATGCGCAGGAGCTCGTCCATCGCTTCTGGATCACGATGGCGCGCGGCGGCTATGCCGGCCATGGCGAAACCTATTCCCATCCCGAGGACCTGATCTGGTGGGCAAAAGGCGGGGAACTGCGTGGCGAAGCGTGGAAGCGCATCGCCTTCCTCCGCGACCTCCTGGAAGCCGATGTCAAGCACGGCCTCGAGCCGCTGGGCATCATCGGCGAATGGCCCTGGTCCCGCGTGTCGGGCGCGCGCGACGGCGACGGCGATTTCCGCCTGATTTATTTCGGCGAGCATCAGCCGGTGATCTGGTCCACGGGCCTGCCGGTCGACAGCGACGATTATGATGTCGATCTCATCGACACGTGGGAGATGACGATCACGCCGGTCGAGAAGGTGGAGGCTCCCGTTCCGCATCCGACACGCCATGGTTCGGTCGTGCGTGGCGGCAAGCCGGACGCGGCCTTCGGCGTGAAAATTCCGCGCAAGCCGTACCAGGCGCTGCGCGTGCGCAGGAAGCGCTAGAAGATGACAAGGGGTGCGAAATGTCTGGCTTGAGCATCAGAAACGTCAAGAAATCCTTCGGCACGGTCGATATCATTCATGGTGTCGACGTCGAGATCGCCGACGGTGAGTTTACCATTCTCGTCGGCCCCTCCGGCTGCGGCAAGTCGACATTGTTGCGCATGATTGCCGGGCTCGAGGATATCACCGCCGGTCAAATCAGCATTGACGGCCGGGTCGTGAACAATCTGCAGCCGAAGGATCGCGATATTGCGATGGTCTTCCAGAACTATGCGTTGTACCCGCAGATGACGGTTTCCCAGAACATGGGATTTGCGCTCGAGCTCGCCGGGGTCAAGCGACCAGAAATCGAACAGAAGGTCGGTGAGGCTGCGGCAATTCTCGGATTGCAGCCGCTTCTCGATCGAAAGCCTGCGCAGCTGTCGGGCGGACAGCGACAGCGCGTCGCCATGGGCCGCGCCATCGTTCGCGATCCGAAAGTCTTTCTTTTCGACGAGCCGCTCTCCAATCTGGATGCGAAACTGCGGGTGAAGATGAGAGCGGAGATCAAGGCTCTGCACCAGCGCCTGAAGACCACGATCGTTTACGTCACCCATGACCAGATCGAGGCCATGACCATGGCTGACAAGATCGTCGTGCTCCACGGCGGTCGGGTCGAACAGATCGGCAGTCCGCTCGAGCTCTACGACCGACCGCGCAACATCTTTGTCGCCGGCTTCCTCGGCTCCCCCGCGATGAACTTTCTCGAGGGAACTCTTGAGGGCGCAGGCAACCCGGCATTGTCGCTGCCGGGTGGGTCACGTGTAGCGCTTTCGCGGGCTCCAGCCAATGCCGCCAACAGACCGTTGACGCTGGGTATTCGTCCCGAAGACATCACCTTTGGTGGCGAAAACGGTGTGGATGCCGTGGTCAAGGTGGTCGAACCCACGGGATCGGAAACCCATGTCGCCGTAGAGCTCGAAGGCAGGGAGCTGACATGGGTCGTTCGCGAACGTGTCGAGCTGGTACCGGAACAGCCGGTGAAGCTTTCTTTCGAAACGGCCAAGGTTCACTTCTTCGACCGGCAGACGCAGCAGCGTTTGAGCGCCTGAAGACGAAAGGCCCGGAGCAAGTCCGTCGAACACGAAACCGGAATTTGACGGCATCGGGCGTGCTTGATGATTCCTCGTCTTCGCAGCGAATTGGCGACTTGTAATCTCTGATCTCGCCGATAGGCTGTTCGTCGAAGACGAGGTAGCCAAAAGACATGCACATTCGAAGAGCCGTCTCCGCCGACGCGGAGGAGCTGAGCAGTCTGTTGAACGAAATCATCCTTGCCGGCGGAACGACCGCACTCGAGACGCCGCTGTCGGCTGCCGAGTTCGCGGACTGGTTCATCGACGGCGAGTTTCCGCTTACCTGTCATGTTGCAGAGCACGATCAGGCGCTCGTCGGCTTTCAATCGCTCAGCTTATACGGCGACCCGCCGAGAGGCGTCGCTGACATCGCGACCTTTGCCCGAATCAGCCCAAGAACTCGCGGCGTTGGCAGCGCTCTTTTCCCGGCAACCCGAGCCGCAGCGGAACAGTTCGGGCTCGAATTCATCAATGCGACCATCCGGGCCGACAATGTCAGCGGGCTTGGTTATTATGCAAAAATGGGCTTCGAGACCTATGACCGGCTGGTCCAGGTTCCGCTTCAGGACGGGACGCCCGTCGACAGGATCAAGAAGCGTTTCAGAGTGGACGCCAGACACCACACGATACCCGAGGCCTGAAACGTGTTCGATGGCGCTGTCGGAGTGCTTGGCATCCAAGGGACCGGACCGGTTCAGCCTTGCCCAGCGTCGCCTGTTGTGAGGGGGCCGATAGGCCGATACTGCCTCAGGCTAGGACTTTGATGTGTGGCGACAAAGTTAAATTTTGTAGCCTGCGGCATATTAACATCATGAAGTAACAAGGTAGTTTTCCATAACGGAAGAGATTTTCGGCTTAACTTCCGTCACGAGTTCCCTCTCGAATGGATCAAGCGTCGGATAGAGATCGATTTGGAGCCGCAAAGACGTAAAAAAGGAACAGATCAAAGCCATGCCCGGAGATTTGCCCATGCCGACTGCGAGGTTCACCGCCGACGAACTGGCGGTGATCCGCCGCGCTTACGCCCACCAGGTGGTGGCAACCGCCGCGACGACGAACCCGCGGATCGAAGCTGCCTTTGCCACCGTCCCGCGCGAAAAATTCCTCGGTGCGCCGCCATGGCAGATCGCCAATCTGGGCGGCGGATATCGCCCCCTCCCCTCCTCCAACTTGGTTCTGGCCTATCAGGACGTGCTATTCGCCCTGCAGCCCGACAAGGGTGTCAACAATGGCAGTCCCTCACTGCATGCCCGGCTCCTGGCAGAGCTGGACATACAAATCGGCGACCGCATCGCTCATATCGGTGCCGGCACCGGTTATTACAGCGCCATTCTTTCCGAGCTTGTCGGCGCTTCCGGTCATGTCTATGCCATCGAGATGGACCTCGATCTGGCTGCCCACGCTCAAGCAGCACTTGCCGATCGCGCCAATGTCAGCGTCATTAACGCTGACGGCAGTCAATGGCCGCAGCAGGAGGTGGATGCGATCTATGTGAACTTTGCCGTCGCGCGGCCCGCGGAACCCTGGATCGAAAGGCTGCGGCCTGGAGGGCGTCTGGTGCTGCCACTCGGCGTACCGCGCCAGGACCGACCGCCCAAGGGCGGCCGTCACGCATCCCATGGTGCTGCACTTCGGATTGAACGCGGCGAGAGTGGATTTGCGGCGCGTTGGATCGGCGCGGCTTATTTCGTCTGCGCCAATGGTGGGCTGTCAATCGATGACAACGAGATCGAGGCGCTGACAGCCGCCTTTAGGCGCGGCGGCGTCGAGTTCGTCAAAAGCCTGCTCTGGAAAACGGAGCCGCGGATAGGACGCTGCTGGTATATCGGCGACCAATGGGCGCTGTGCTATGACGACGCCTGAACCATCCGTGCGGCAGTCGACTGCCTGATCTCAGCGAGGAACGAGAGCGATGTGGTTCAGTTCGCCAAAGAGCTCGACGTTCTCCGAGGCGATACTCCCTTTCGATCGACGCAGTCAGCTCGCCTCGTTTCTGACCGACGGTGCCGTCAACACACCCACATCTGGCGCAAGAGCACGCTCCGCGCAAGCTGGCTATCAGAGCCCTGCCCTATCCGGTGCCGGAGAACCTCCAGCTGAGATTTGTCGGCCTTCACGTTTGATAATCGGACCAAAGGCCAGGATCCGAGCGAGCACAAATCGCCGTTACAGGCAACCTGTCGCCGCCACAGACGCCAGATGCCGGTACATCTTACCAGGAGCGGATCGAGACGCATGGGAAACGAGGTTTCATTGCCCGTCCGCCGGACATTGTCAGAATGACAAAAGCCCGGCGCGGGAGAGGTGCGCCGGGCTTCGATAGGGACCGACAGCCTGGGAGGAGGAGTGCTGTCCGTCGGACCGAAGCGGCTCGGAGGGGTTAAGCGCTTCGGTCTGTCACGAGGTAGTGCCGCAATGCGGCAAATTCAAGCCTAGCGGCCGCGCCGATATCATAGACGAGCCCCAGGCGAATGCAGCCTTTTCTGGCACGCGATTGGATCTGGGCGCGCGGGTTGTCCGCGGACAACTTGGCGAGCGGGGGATCTGGGGCAGCGATTCCCTCCGACTTCCTGCAGGTCGATCTGGTCCACCGCGAAATAGTTGATGGGCGGCGCACCAGGATCGCACTGTGGGTGCGCCAAGAGCCTGCCGCGAGGGAGATCGTCTCAAAGATCGACGACGATCCGTCTTGGCCGCGCAGTGTCCCATCCTTCGCCCGATCAATGATGTGGCCTCACTTATCTCCACCCGACCGACGACCGAATTGGTCGAGGCGTCGAACAAGGCGATCACCAACCTGACAGATCGGTCGCCGATCACCAACGACGGCGACAACAACCACCATTCGCCCACTTGCGAATGCTACGGCCGGCGCTCGGCTATCCGCTGCATCACCCAAGGGTTCAGCCTTTGACCTACAGTCTGCTGCCGTCACGCGCCGCCCTCTCTACCCGAACTGAGGCGGCCGGTGGGAGCCTCGAAGGACGGGGCTGGCCGTCTTCCCGATCAACTCAGCTGGGGCACCCGTTCTGCCGGAGCGCCGCGTTGCCGTTAGTCAGCCAGCTTTTCGTTAAGCGATGAGAGCCATCGATTGCCGCCCCACCATGGGGACGCAAGAGCCGCAAGGACGATGGCGCTGAGGCTGCCCCCATCCTTGCCGTACATCTCTCTCGATGAATGAAACCGAGGCGCCAACAGCCCCGCAATTTTTCGGCTGGACGGCGCTCTTCTCCTTGCCAAACATAGTACAGGCTTCGGCATTGCGGACCTGCCAGAGATCTTCAAGCCGTATACGCCACGCCTGTTCGGCCGGCGTATGAAACCGCTTCGCGATCAAACGACCTGGCGGAAAATCCGGTTGTCCGCGGACAACAACAGGATGAGCCAACGCTGGGCCTTGCAGCTGGGATTTGGGATTTCACCGGGCAAAGGGCGGAGGGTCGGCTGCTCCATCGGCCATGCAGTCGGCTCCTTAGAAGTCGGCCAGCAGCCCGACCGTCGCGCTGTCATGCGTTTCTTCGTACGGCCGAGCGGAAGGGCAGGGGCATCCTTTCATCCTGCAGGATCGGTAGCTCACGGTCGAACCCGTCGGGCGCATCAGCCCACTGCGAACAGGCAGTCGCTGACCTAGAGCACGTCCGTCAGCGCACCGACGCAGCGGCGACTATCGTCGATATGCCTGCGGCAGCGAGCCGAGCATATGTGGGGACAGCGTTGGGTCCACTTTGTCCTGAGATAGCCGACCGTAGAGCCCAGACCGTCCCACATGCCCGAATGGGCGGCGCCCGTCTCCAATACAGGCTTTTGATAGCGTGCAGCCCCGCTGCCAGCCACTGCAGAAGAGCTGCGTTCATCCCCGGCCGATACGCCGGAAGATGTTCCTGCACCTACAAACGGGATGCCGGAGCAGCTCTTGCAGTGCCGGTCGGGGAGGGGCCCCTACCGCAAAGTAGCGCCACGCTGTGTCCGAAGCGGCGCGCACCGCATCCCCACCACCCGGCGCTCAGCTCAGCCCACGCGTGGCCACTTGATCGATTTAAGCGCGTACCGCCGAGACACTATCAAGCAACCACCGACGCCATCGAGATCGCGTCTGCAGGCGGGCATTCTCTCGGTATCACCGACGCTTGCCACGGGGCACACGGAGCGAAAACAATCGGCTCGCAGCCACGGATCGGCATTTGCGCGTTGAAGCCAGAAGCGGCTATTGCACGTCGTTGTCAGCGGCGCTATTGTTTTGCGGACCGATACAGAAAGCATCGTTGCAGATGCCTGATAGGCGCGGGAATCGGGTGACAGCAAGGGCCGAGCGCCGCTTCCGATTTTGGCTCCGCACAGATCTACCCTCTGGCGGCGCCCAAGCACCAGCGTGCAGCAAGGGAACTAAAGCCCTCGTTTGCTTCCGCGAATGGTGATTTGTGCGGCAATATCAATGTATTATGATTTCTGAAACTACGCCATTGGCCTTGCTTTAGGAGATACTGAGCGCAGTGGCGACGCGGCTCAATCGTTTCAATCCCTGCTTCCTCACCCGATTAGGGAAACGGACGATCTCGGTCTTGCATCAAATGTCCGCAGAAAAGCAATGGCTTGCATCCTTTAGCGACGCGCCGCGTTATCTCCGCACTAGATCGGAGACCATCCACATGCGTGATGTGGTTCAACGTAAGAGATTCTCCACCGCGGCTGCAATGATGGCCGCAGCGATCGGCGCGCTTGTCTACATGCAGGCAGTCGAGCGCAGGTCGGCCGCTCCGTCTGCGGGTACTGGCCACGCAGGTGACGATCATGGCCGCAGCGCCAGTACGCCCGAGGCTATCCCTTTCAGCGGCCTTCGCGACGTCTTCTGGCGCGTCTTCCATGAAATTTTAGACGACCGCGTCACTCTCATCGCGGCGGGCGTGACCTTCTATCTCTTGCTGGCGATATTTCCTGCCCTGGCGGCCCTCGTCGCTCTCTATGGGTTGGTTGCCGATCCGGTTACCATATCCGAACATCTTCGCGAGTTGGCTGTCCTCTTGCCACCCGGCGCATTCGATCTTCTTGCCGATCAGATCAAGGCGCTCGTCGAGCGGCGCGACGGCACACTTGGCCTAACCTTTTTCGTAGGCCTCGCGGTCGCGCTATGGAGCACCCATAATGGCACGCTGGCGATATTCGACGCTATGAACGTGGCCTACGAGGAAAAGGAGAAGCGAAGCCTGGTGCGGCTTAATCTGACGGGCCTCTGCTTTACCCTATGTGCGATAGCTTTTGCGATCGTCATGGTGGCCCTCGTTGGTGTGATGCCAGTTGTGCTCTCCTATCTTTGGCTCGATCAATTCAAGGAGCACATGGCTCTTCTCCTTAGGTGGCCGCTGCTTCTGCTCGTGGTTGCGGTGGCCGTCACAATGGTCTACCGCTTTGGCCCAAGCCGGGAGGCTGCCAAGGTCCGGTGGATGACGTGGGGCGCGGTTTTGACCACGATCGCCTGGGCCGCCATGTCGCTCGGCTTCTCTTTCTATCTAGAGAATTTCGCCAATTACAACGCGACATACGGCACGCTCGGGGCGCTGATAGGCTTCCTCATCTGGATCTGGCTTTCCGTCGTCATTCTCATCGTCGGAGGAGAGCTCAACGCAGAACTGGAGCATCAGACCGCGAGGGACACGACGACAGGAACGCCGCTGCCAATGGGAGCGCGAGGCGCCTATGTCGCGGATACTTTGGGCGAGATCAGGAACTGACCGCGAAGATTGCTCCTCTCCTATAGTTTTGATGTATTCTGACATTTCGCCAGTCCCGACACAGGAGACGATGATGACCGCCCCGCATCCTTCCAAAACCCATATCGGCAATCATGCCCTGCATCCCGAAACGCAGATGCTGAATTACGGCTACGATCCGGAACTCTCGGAAGGGGCGGTCAAGCCTCCGGTATTCCTAACCTCGACCTTCGTGTTCAAGACGGCGGAAGATGGCCGCGACTTCTTCGATTACGTGTCTGGCCGCCGCGAGCCGCCCGAGGGGAAGGGGGCCGGCCTCGTCTATTCGCGCTTCAACCATCCGAATAGCGAGATCGTCGAGGACAGGCTCGCCGTCTACGAACGGACGGAAAGCGGCGTGCTGTTTTCATCCGGCATGGCGGCAATCGCCACCACTCTGTTCGCCTTCGTCCGGCCGGGGGATGCGATCCTGCATTCACAGCCGCTCTATGGGGGAACCGAAACGTTGCTGGCAAAGACTTTTCTGAACTTCGGCGTCGCCGCTATTGGGTTTGCCGACGGCGTCAGCGAGGGATCGGTGCAAAAGTCGGCAGAAGAGGCGATGGCCAAGGGTCGCGTCTCTGTCATCCTGATCGAGACGCCTGCCAATCCGACCAACAGCCTGGTCGATGTCGCGATGATCCGACGCGTGGCCGACGCGATCGGTGCAAGACAAGGCCACATGCCGATTATCGTCTGCGACAATACCCTGCTCGGGCCGGTCTTCCAGCGGCCGATCGAGCACGGCGCCGATATCTCGCTCTATTCGCTGACGAAGTATGTCGGTGGTCATTCGGATCTGATCGCCGGCGCCGTTCTTGGTCGCAAGGCGGTGATCAAGCAGATCAAGGCCCTGCGCGGCGCGATCGGCACCCAGCTCGATCCACATTCCTGCTGGATGCTCGGCCGTTCGCTGGAAACGCTGCAGCTGCGCATGGAACGGGCAAATAGCAACGCGCGGGCCGTTGCCGACTATCTGCGCGATCACCCGAAAGTCGAGAAGGTCCACTATCTGCCCTACCACGATCCGGAATCGCCGGCCGGCCGGACCTTCATCGCGCAATGCACCGGCGCGGGCTCCACCTTTTCTTTCGACATTCGCGGCGGTCAGCCTGCCTCGTTCAAATTCCTGAACGCGCTGCAGATCTTCAAGCTCGCGGTCAGCCTCGGGGGCACGGAATCGCTTGCGAGCCATCCGGCCACCATGACGCATTCCGGCGTGCCCGCCGATGTCCGTCAGCGCATCGGCGTTCTGGAATCGACGATCCGCCTGTCGATCGGCATCGAGCATCCGGACGATCTGATCGCCGACCTCGAGATAGCGCTGCAGGCTGCGTGATCGGGGGGCAACGATGCCCGGCGGCGCCGGGCATCGAGTACCACTCTATTTGTCGTCGATCGTCAGTTCCGTCTCGCCGGTGTCCAGCACGAAGACCGCAAGCAGGCGCGCCGGCTTGGTGTCGCTGGCGTTTGCGCTGACGCTGTGGTGATCGCCGGGAAATTCGGCGAAGCTTTCTCCGGCCTTATATGTTTTCACCGGGCCCTCGTTCACCGCACTGCGGATCGCACCTTCGAGAACGGTGGCGTAGATAAAGGCCGAATCCGGATGGGTATGGCCGGGCGAGATGCCGCCGGGCTCATATTCCACCATCACAGCCTTCATGCTCTTGCCGGGAACATTGGGAAGCTTCTGGTCGAAAGCGACGCTTATCTTCGCTTTCCCACCTCCGGCGTGAGCCGGAGTGCCGGCGGCAAGGACAAGCGCGAAGGCCGCTGCCGAGATCATTTTCCTGAGCATGTCTGGTCTCCTCAGTTAATAGAATGGGTCGACGGGCGCAGCCTCGCTGTCAGGCGCTCTTTTTCTGCGGCGGCTGACGGCTGAGCCAATCGTCGAAGCGGATCTGGCCGAGCCGTGCCTTGGCTCCGGTCACGAGCGAATTGTCCTCGAGTTCGACGCCGAAATAGCGGGCGTGCGGATCGGCGACCACCTGGCGCGGATCGTTCGTCGCCTTAAAGAGACGCGTCACGACTTCGGTGAGGCGGACTTTCTCCGGCCCGCCGATCTCGATCGTGCCATTCACAGGCGTGCCGAGCGCCACCTCGGCCATGACGTCTGCGACGTCGTCCGAGGCGATCGGCTGCACGTAGGCCGGCGATAGATGCACGATCTGACCGACGGTGCCTGACTGGGCGATGCCCGCAATGAATTCATGGAACTGGGTTGAGTGCACGATGGTGTAGGGTAACCCAGAGCTCTTGATCAGCTCTTCCTGGGCCATCTTGGCGCGCATATAGCCGCTGCCCTGCAGGCGCTCCATGCCGACGATCGACAGCGCGATATGATGCTTGACGCCGGCGGCGGCCCCTGCCTTGAGCAGATTGCGGCCCGACGTCTGGAAGAATTCCAGGACGGCCTTGTCCTCGAATGAGGGTGAGTTTGCGAGATCGAGCACGACCTGCGCGCCAGCGAGCGCTTCGGCCACGCCCTTGCCGGTGATCGTGTCGACGCCCGAATTCGGCGAAGCCGCCAACACCTCGTGCCCCTTGTTGCGCAATCTTTCCACGGTCTTCGAGCCGATGAGGCCGGTGCCGCCGATAACGACGATTTTCATGGGTAGTCTCCTTGTCCTTTACGAGGAGTTTCCTCTGTTGACTTGCCTTTGTTGTGAAAGCGAGCAGGCGACTGCACGGCGTGGCGAAACCGCGTCCTCGGTGAGTGAAGCGACTTCATCGGGACCGCCGCCGGTACGGCCGGTGTAACCGATGGGCAGAGAATGCGCCCGATCGCGGTCCCAAACTATTCTCCCTCGGTCGCTGTCACACTATGCGAACGCAGTAGACCAACTGGCTCTGCGATGAGCCGGTTGGCTGAAATGGAGGAACATCACGTCAACAGGCATCGGCCGAACCTACCGTTGGGGCAGATGACCGAGCCGGAAGGCAAGGCGTATTCACTGGTCTGCAAGCCGGTACTTCGGCGATCAATCCGCACGATGGAGATAAGAATGACCAAGCGTCTGAACTTCATGGCCCATAAGAACAGCGGCATCGACGGCCTCGTGGCCGTTGAAGCCTGGATTGCGAGAAGTTTCGATCCGAAGCTGCTCGAACTCGTCAAAGTGCGTGTTTCCCAAATGAACGGCTGCGCGCATTGCCTGCATATGCACCGCCAGGACGCGCTGAAGCTCGGCGAAACGGATGACCGGCTGCTGCTTCTAAACGCCTGGCGAGAGTCGCAGCTCTTCAGCATACGGGAGCGGGTGGCGCTCGCCTGGGCCGAGGCTCTTACTCAGATCGCGAAAAGCCATGCGCCGGATGACGTTTATGAAGAGGCGCACGCCAACTTCTCGGATGACAAGCTCGTGGCCCTTTCGATCGGTATTGCGATGATCAATGCCTGGAACAGGCTGGCGATCGGGTTCCGGCTTCAGCATCCGGCCGATCACAAACGCGCCGCCGCCTGACGGTCTGCGCCTTCACCGGGTCAGGAAAGCTGGGCAGCCTCGAACATGGCGGTCAACCCGATGCCTCCGCCGATGCCGATCATGGCCAAGGCAGTCGCGCCAGGCGCCCAGCTTCCGCCGGTATTACGGATCAACTGGCTGTATAGCCGGGTAACGAGGATTGCGCCGGAGGCCCCGAATGGATGGCCGAGCGCAATGGCTCCGCCGTCCTTGTTGATCGCGTCGGCAGGGATAGCGAGCTGGTCCAGCGATGCCAGAACCTGGGCGGCGAAGGCCTCGTTGAATTCGATGGCATTGATGTCGGTGAGCGAGAGCCCGGACTGACGCTGCAGCAACTTCCTGGTCGAGGCGACCGGGCCGATGCCGAGCAGGTTGGGATCCACGCCGGCAGCGGCGCTGTCGATGAAGGCAAGGCCCTTTTCGAGGCCGAGGCTTTTCGCCATGCCACGGCTCATGACGAGCACCAGGCAGGCGCCGTCGTTCAGCGGGCAGGCATTGCCGGCGGTCACCGAACCATCCGCCAGGAAGGCCGGCCGGAGGTTTGCGAGCGCCTGGAGGGATGTAGCCGCGCGTGGGCACTCGTCCCGTTCGATCAGACCGTGGCCGGTGGAAATGTCAACGATCTCGGGGCGAAAGATGCCTGCCTCGGCCGCCGCTACAGCGAGCCTATGGCTGCGCAGAGCGAATTCATCCTGTCTCTGCCGCGATATGCCGAACTGACGGGCGACGTTTTCGGCAGCAACACCCATTTCCGGGTCGCCGATCGTGTCAGGCGAAAACCGGGCGCGCCCAAAAAAACGCGGCGGCGCGCCATTCGCCTTCGGCCTCTCGACGCGCCATGGCGCGGTGCTGACGCTCTCCACGCCGCCGGCCAGAAAACACACGCCGGCTTTCGCCTGGATCAGGCGGGCTGCCATGATGATCGCTTCCAGGCCTGAGCCGCATTGCCGATCGATCGCAACACCTGGAACCGTCATCGGCAGGCCTGCGGCGAGTGCTGCCAGCCGCGCGATATTTCCGCCGCCGCCGGCGGCATTGCCCACCAGCACATCGTCGATGCTTTCGGGCGCAATTCCCGTCTCGGACAGGATCCGATGGATGATCGGCGCAATCAGGTCTTCTGCCGCGACAGTCGCAAGCGATCCGAAAGCCCGGCCGATCGGCGACCGGTAGGCGGCAACCACGACTGGCTGCCAATCCTCGTCAGGCTGAAAGGCGTAGGACACGATCGTCTCCAGAAATCACGGCCTGCTCCACTTGCCCCCTCGAGATCTTCCCGCTGCTCGTCATCGGCCAGGACCTCATATGGTAGAATTGCTTGGGGATCTTGTACTTCCCGAGCATCTGCGCGCAATGATCAGCCAGGATTTTCGGGTCCACCGTCTCTCCCGAGACGACGGCGACGATCCGTTGGCCGAAATAGGCGTCCGACAGTCCGAAGACAACAGCATCCTCTACCCCGGGGCAGGCTTTGAGCGCGCTCTCGACTTCGGCGGGATAAACGTTGTTGCCGCCTGATATCATCATGCCGCCGGCCCTGCCGATCACCCGCAGCATGCCATCGGCATCGAGTTCGCCGAGATCTCCGACCGTCGCTCCCGCTTCTGTGACCCGAAAGGCCTGACCATCGTCGCCCCAAAGATATCCATCAGCGATCAGATCACTCCTGACGAATATGGTTCCCGCCACATCGGTCCCGACGTCGTTCTCATCGGGATCGCGAATGGAAATTTCCACGCCGGGATAGGCTTGTCCCACCCGGTCGATCGGAAAATCGATCTCGCCGCCGACAAGGGTCGAGACCGTCATGAAACCGATCTCGGATGCACCGTAATATTCCCGGAGGCGCGCCTTCGGGAAAAGGCGGCGCATGGATTCCACACCGTTCACATCGAGCTTGGCGCCGGCAGTCAGGACATCGCGCAGGGAGGCCAGGGCAGGTTCGCCCGTCCAGGCCCTTGCAATGCCGGCTATATGGGTGGGTACGGCAACCAGCCGTTCGACTCTTTCCGAAGAGAGTGTGCGTGCGGCCGCGCCCGGATCCCATTTCCGGACCGAATGAAAGGTTGCCCCGGCATCCAAGGCTTCGACCAATGCATAAAGTGCCAGGCCATGCGCGAGCGCCCCCGGGCACATGGTCGACGGCGCATCTTCGAGTTCGAAAACGACGCGTCCGCGATCGAGGCTCCTGCGCCACTGCTCGCGCGAGCGATAATAGGCCTTCGGCTCGGCGGTGGTTCCCGATGTAAAGCCGATCAGGAATATCCCGTCGGCATCGACAGCCAGATCGTCTCCCCCCGCGCCGAGGTCGAAGGGCTCCGCTCCGGCGACGACGACGGGGATGCCGAGTCTTCGAGCAATTTCAGCGCTCGGCCCCGCATCGTCGTCGACGATCAAAACGTCCGGCGCTAGGCGCTCGATGATGCGTTCGACCGTTTCCGACGGCATCATCGGGTCGATGACCGCGCAGGCGTTCGGGAAAGCCGTCGCCGCCGCAAAATACTCGGCAAAGCCGATATGGTTGCCAAGGCTGAGAGCGGCAAGCGTCTCAACGCCGGGCAGATCGAACATGCGGTGGTTCGAGCGGGGGAACTCCTTGAGAAACCGGAAAATTGCCTTGGCGCGCAAATAGAGCTCGCCATAGCTGAGCGAGCGCCCGTTGATCACCAGCGCCGTCTTGTCCGGTGTCTCCGTTGCATGTCGAAGAAGCTGCGCATGGATCGGCATGGACACCCGATGGTTTGAATGATCGGCAATCAGCCGGGAGACAGAGCGGCTCTGGTCCCTTCCGGGATCGGCGTCGGGCGGCTGTCGGAGAGGCCGACGCAGACCCAAACGAAATGCGCCGATGCGCAATGGGCGCCATCGCGCTGGCGAAAGAGTTCTATGGCAAAGGACAGGCTCGTGCGCCCGATTTTCTCCACATCCACCTTTGCCTCGACAACATCATCGAGGTCGATCGGGCTGTGAAAGGTGATCTCCGCCTTCTTCACGTGATAGGCAACGCCGGAGGAAGTGTGACGAAAATGGCTGAGAATTTGCCGTTGCCGCAGGAACTCGACGACCGCATCTTCGCAATAGTCGAGATAACGGGAGTTGTGGACATGACCATAGATGTCGATGTCTCGCATCGAGACCCGGAACGATGCTAAAGGCCTGTCGTCAACGCTCATTCGATCACCAATTCGACGGGGTGATCTAACCGCAGTGTGTGGGGGATGCAATGCAATATCAGGCGGTCGTGCGAAAATTCGGCTCGGCTCAGGATGTCGTCGAGCTCGAGCGGGCTGCGCTGCCGCTGCTGCGGCGTGACCAGGTGAGGGTGCGCCTGCTGGCGCGGGCGATCAATCCGTCCGATATCATCACCATATCAGGAGCTTATAGCGGACGCACGACATTGCCCTTCATTCCCGGCTTCGAAGCGTTCGGCGTGGTCGAACAGTGCGGCGAGGAGGTTCATGGGCTTTCCCCGGGAACACGCGTGCTACCGGTGCGCAGCGCCGGTGGCTGGCAGGAATTCAAGGATACCGATCCCGATTGGTGCCTTCGTGTTCCAGACGATCTCACCGACTTCGAAGCTGCAACGAGCTACGTCAATCCGATGACGGCCTGGTTGATGCTGCATGCCAAGATCGGGCTGAGGCCGGGCATGCGTATTGCCATCAATGCCGCCGCCTCTTCGATCGGAGCGATATTGATCGGTCTCGCCAACGCCGCAGGCGTGGAGCCGGTCGCCATCGTCCGCAGCGAAGGATCACTTGAGCTCCTGCTCGGCCGGGTCGAGGCTGTCATCATCGATAGGGAAGAAAGCGAAAGTGATCTGGTTGCCGAGCTCGCCGGTCGGCATGGGCTCGACGCGGTGCTCGATTGCGTCGGAGGCGCGCGCGCCGCAGTCCTCGCCGATGCGCTGCGGCCGGGCGGACGCTTCGTGCATTACGGCCTGCTTTCGGGCCAAAGCATTCCGAATTCATTCTGGGCGTCCCATCCCGATATTTCCTTTTCCTATTTTCACCTCAGGGAATGGGTTCATTCCGAAGCTATGGACGACGTGCAGCACGCCTATTCCAAGGTCGCGGCGCAGATCGTTTCGAAGGTCATCGAGACTGAGATACGGGAGGTATTCCCCTTGGAAAAGGTCCGGCAAGCCCTGCAGTCCGCGCTTCCCTTGCGAACGGGCGGCAAGGTGCTCCTGGCCTGATAGGGCTTCGCCCTAGGCGTCTTCGTGCCGTTGCCGCGCGATGGTAATTGCCGCATGGTTCTGCTCGGCCCATCCGATCAGGGTTTTCATGGGGATGAGGAAGGATCGCCCCAGCTCCGTCAGTTCGTATTCGACGCGAGGCGGAACCTGCGGATAGACGGTGCGCCGCACGAAGCCGTCCTGCTCCAGATGCTTCAACGTCTTGGAGAGCATCTGTTTCGAGATGTCCCCGATCTCGCGCATCAGCTCGTTGAAGCGTTTCTTTTCGCCTTCCAGTGCCTCGAGGGTGAGCAGGCTCCATTGGTCGCCGATACGATCGAGCACGCCTCTGATCGGGCATCCCGCCCCGGGCTGTTGTTTCGGCTCGTCCGTTTCCTTGGGCATGCTCCGTCCTCGGTCATCGTCGGCTGACCTTGCCACTAAAACCTGCCTTCTTGCTCGGCATGCCGCGGTTTCATAGACCAGCTCTCATAGTCTTCTTTCTAGACTAGATCGCGAATCCACACCAAGGAGCTTGATCATGACATTCGGGAAATCGCTTTTTGCACTCGTCATTTTGGCAGGTGTCGCCGCGCCGGCCGGCGCTTTTGCTGAATCGGCCTCGCGGGATTTGAAGATCGAGGAAGCCAACCGGAAGCTGGTGGTGGAATTCTACGACAGGTTCTTCAACAAGCACGATATCGAGGCCGCCTCGGTCGTCGCTGACGACTACCGGCAGCACAATCCCCAAGTTCCCGACGGGAAGAAGCCTTTGATTTCCTTCTTCACCGGCTTCTTCAAGGAGAATGCCCAATCGAAGGCCGAAATCGTCCGCAGCGCCGCCGATGGCGATCTCGTCTGGCTGCATGTGCACGCGACGAACGGCGCCGACGACCGCGGCCAGGCGATCGTCGATATTTTCCGCGTCAAGGACGGCAAGATCGTCGAGCACTGGGACGTGATCCAGGCCGTTCCGAAAGAGGCGGCAAACAAGAACACCATGTTCTGAGTTGTGCGGGGCCGGCGTCCTGACTGGCCCCCATTGTCGGCGCGATCCGCATCAATCAATCCGGGGACGCTCCGATTTCGGCGTTGTCAGTCCGTGTTTGGCAAGCTCCAGGGTCAGGATGCGGGTTTCGAGAAGGTTGAAGATGCGCAGAATGGCCTCGATCGCATCGAAGGGCTTCGTCAGAAAGTCCTTCGCGCCGAGAGAAAGCGCCCGCCGGCGCGTCGGCAAGGTCGCATCGGCAGTAAGCACCAGGATCGGCAGATAGCTGTTTTCCGGGATGAGCCTCGCAAAGGTCTCCAGCAGCGCGAAACCGTCCAGATCGGGCATCATCAGATCGAGAAGAACAAGATCGACAGGATGTTCGCGAAAGAGCCGCAAGGCCTCGCGTGGTTCGGTGGTGCTGATCAGCGCCGTAAAGCCTTCGCGCTTGAGGATACGCTCCAGCAGCGAGACATTGGCGGGCTCGTCGTCGACGATGAGGATTGTCGATCGGCGCACGATATCGGTGGAATCTGTCATGGACCAAACTCGTCAAAAGCCATGCCGAACTGATATCAAGGGGCGCGGCCGAATCAAGGGCAATGCCATTACGGCGGGCTTCCTATCGCAACCCGCCTTTGTACCGCCGCAGGCGGGCGCGGCAGATCGACGTGGAACGTGGCGCCGCCTTCTCGATTGCTGAAGCCGAGCGTGCCGCCCATGGCGTCGATCAGATGTTTCGACAGCGCTAGCCCGAGACCAGTTCCCTCCTGATTGATCCGTTCAGCGCCCAGCCGGTCAAACGGGGTGAAAAGCCGGGAGACGCGTTCGGCCGGAATGCCGGGACCGGTATCGCTGACCTCGATGCGGATACGGCCGCCATCCATCGCGCGGTGGCTGACGGTTACGCTTCCCCGGGGGCGATTGTATTTCACTCCATTGGAGAGGAGGTTGAGGAACACCTGCAGCAGACGCCGTCGGTCGGCGAGTACCGAAAGATCCGGCTCGGCCGGCTCGACGACCTCGATCGTGATCTGCTGCTTGCCGCAGAGCGGTCTTGCAAGCGACACGGCTTCATCGATCACCTCGGCGACGGGCTGTGCTTCGACAGCGAGATCCATGTGCCCGGCCTCGATCCTCGCCATGTCGAGAACCTCGTCGATGAGGCTGAGCAAATGCCGTCCGGCCCTCAAGATCTGCGCGACGCTCTCCCTGGACTCGGTATCGGTGACGTCCATTTCCAGAAGCTGCGCGAAACCGAGCACGGAATTGAGCGGCGTGCGCAGTTCGTGGCTCATGCGCGACAGAAATTCGCTCTTGGCGTTACTCGCGCGGATCGCGTCCTCACGGGCACCAAGCAGGGCTTCTTCGATTTGCTTGCGCTCGGTTATATCGCGCGTGATCTTGGAAAAGCCGCGCAACCGCCCCGTCTCGTCATGGAGTGCGGTCACGACGACGTGCGACCAGAATTGCGATCCGTCCTTGCGAACGCGCCGGCCTTCCGTTTCGGTGCGTCCGTGAAGAGCTGCTTCCGCAAGCTCTTCTGCCGGAAATGTGTCCCTGGTTTCCTTGGGATAGAAGCGGGAAAAATGCTGCCCGACGATCTCCTCGGCGCCATAACCGGTGATCCGCTCGGCACCCGCATTCCAGCTTATCACCCGTCCTGAAGTATCGAGCCCGAAGATGCCGTAGTCGCTGACGCCTTCGACCAGTTGCCGAAAACGCTCCTCGCTCTCGGTCAGGTCCGCCTCGCGTTTTTTCAGAAGGACACTCGCATCTTCGAGCGCCTGTCCGAGGCTCCCGAGTTCATCACGGAAGGGATCCGCCAACGTCACGACCTCGCCTTGCGACAGCCGATGCGCCTCAGCTTTCAGCGCATGCACACGGCGCACGATGCTTGCCGAAAACAGGAAGACGGCGACAAGCGCGCCGGCAAAACCAAGAAAGCCGGCTGCGATCATCAGGCTTCGCGACAGAGTGCGAACCCGGTCCGCGGCCTCGGTCCTCGCATGAAGCAGATCCGCCTCCCGCCGGCTCATCGCGTCGATTTCCTGTCTCAGCTCATCGAGGACCTGCTTGCCCTCGATGAGCTTGGCCGCAAGGTCCTCGCGCCCGCCGGCGCGCAGGATGTCGGCCTGTTTCAGGAGTTGGAGACGATCGACTTTCGCGACGACGAGCGTGCGGATGCGTTCGAGGCGCATCTTTTTGCTCTTCATCCCGCAACCGCCGACCGACCTCGTCGAGCACGACGGGCAGCCTGTCTTCGGCCCGGTTGAAGGGATCGAGAAAATCGGTTCTGCCGGTCAGCAGATAACCGCGCATCGCGGTGGCCGCTTCCGCGATCGAGGCGTGGATCTCCTGAATGCCCGACTGAATCTCGAGCGTGACCCGCACCTGATCCTCGGCAATCCGGCTTTGCCGGTCGGCAACGAAGACGGAAGCGAGAGCCGCCAGCAGCAGCGCCAGCGGCACGGTGATGATGACGATGCCCTTCGCCCTCAGCGGCAGATCGGCGAAACGCAGGGTCAAGGCTCTTCATCCCGGGATGTTGCGACGAGCCCGCCGCGAACGGCCATGACCGCGGCCTGCGTCCGGTCGCCGGCGCCCAGCTTGCCGATGATGCGCTCGACGTGGATCTTCACGGTACCGGGCGAGATCTTCAGGGTCCTGGCGATCTCCTTGTTGGTCAGGCCCTCGGCCACTTTCGACAAGACTTCACGCTCCCGGATCGTTAGCGTCTCCAGGGCGCTGCTGTTGGTCTGCGGCTTGGTGGCGGCGCGGCGCAACAGCTTGGCGACGAGCGGACCGTCGAAAAAGGCGTCGTCCTGAAGGACGCGGCGGATTGTGCGCAGAATGTCTTCCCGGCTGGCGTCCTTGAGCAGGTAACCCGTTGCGCCTGCTTCGATCGCCGCTTCCAGATAATCGAGGCTGTCATGCATCGTAATGATCATGACGCGTGTGCCGGGCGACACGCGCCGGATCTCCCGCGTCGCGGCGAGGCCGTCCATACGCGGCATGCGGATGTCGAGGAGTGCCAGATCCGGCTTGTGGTGAGCTGCGGCCTCCACCGCTTCGACGCCGTCGCGCACATCTAAGGCGACATGGAAGTCGTCCTGACCGCCGATCATGGCGATAAGACCTGCGCGGGCGATGTCATGATCGTCGGCGACAAGGATCGATGCCGTCATTCTGATGTCGTCTCCTGCGCAAGGGGGGCGGCGGCGCGGACATGCGTGCCGCCCGAAGACCCGGCCTCGATCTCGATCCGGCCGCCGAGCAGCGCCAGCCGTTCACGCATGCCGACGATGCCGAGTTGCCCGCCCCGCATCTGGGGATGGCGCAACTCGCCGATGCCCTTGCCATCATCGATAACTTCGAGATGCGCTTCGCCCTTGCCGTCCTCGAAGAGGCGCACGACCAAGCGGCTTGCCTCGGCGTGCTTGATCACATTGGTGATCGCTTCCTGCGCGACGCGATAGAAGATGATCCCGGTCGATATCGGCCAGCGGTCGGAGGCGGCATCGAGGTCGGCGATCACTTCGAGACCGTCGATCGCATCGAGACGCGTGCGCAGGGCCGCGGCGACACCGAGATCATCGAGTTCGGGCGGGCGAAGATCGGCGATGGCCGCCCTGAGATCGGCAACGGAATGGCGCGCCAGTGCAGCGAGTTGGTCGATCTCGGGCTTTAGGACATGCGCCTCGCCGATACGGGCCGCAAGGTCCTGCAGGCGATAGCTGAGGCCTGCAGCCAGCTGCGCCGAGCCGTCGTGAAGATCGAGCGCCACCCGCTGCCGCTCCTGTTCCTGCGCCTGGATCAATTGCGCGACAAGGGCCGCGAGTTCACTTCGCTGCCGCTGGAGATCGCCGAGAAGCGCCTGGTTTTCCGCTGCCTGCCGGTTAAGATTGTAGGCGTCGGCCAGTTGGCCCGCCACCACCTCCAATGTCTGCCGATCGTCGGCATCGATGGCGCGCGTTTTCGACGATCCGATGATCGTCAAATAGAGATCGGATCCGTCCTGCGAGGCAAACAAGATGTTATCGCTTTCCGGGCTCGTCGACTTGCCCACCGTCAGTTGGATAGGCGCTTTTTCCTGGAATGAGGGGAAAACGAGGCTGGCGATCGATGCTCCCGCGAAGTCGGCAAGCCGGGACAGAACTTCCTGGGCAGCCGTTTCGAATGCCGCGGCATCGAGCAGATTCTGCACTTCGATGATGAAACGCAGACGAGCCGCCCGCGCTTCCGCCGCCCGATAAAGCGCCCTCAGTTCCGCGACACCAGGCGAATGCGTCGTACTTGTATCGCGCTCCAAACAGGACTGCTCCGAAGATGAATGACGCCGGCACGATAGTCATTCCGGCGGGAATGTCATCTATGCCGTTCGGCAGACCCGATCGGAGCCACCCGGCAGATGGGGCGGCGGCACTGGGCGCCTTAGATGTCGATCATGCGGTCGACCGATGCGATGTCCGCCGGAACCGCCACATAGGAAGTCAAAATGCGTACCATCATTGCTGCTGCCCTCGTTCTCGGTTTCGTTCAGGTCCAGTCGGCCGCGGCGGCTGCCGAAACCGCAACCTGTGCGCCGACAAGCGAGGCGGAAATCGCCGAGCTCTTCGACCGCTGGAATGCCTCGCTCGCGACGCTGAGCCCCCAGGAAGTCGCCAAGAATTACAGTGAAGACTCAGTGCTGCTCGCGACGCTGTCGAACAAGCCCCGCCTCACCCAGGCCGAACGGATCGATTATTTCGAGCATTTCCTGGCAAATGAGCCCAAGGGCCATGTCGACAGCCGCGACATCAAGATCGGCTGCAACTGGGCCGTCGACCTCGGCACTTACACCTTCACCATGAAAAACGGTTCGAAGGTTCCCGCCCGCTACACCTATACCTATGAGTTCAAGGACGGGAACTGGCTGATCACCTCGCACCACTCTTCGATGATGCCGGAGAAGTAAGGCTTCACCAGCCTGCCGGTCCGGCAGGGAGATCCCGTATTCGCCTCACGCGGGATCTCCTGACTGCCAGCCACTCGGTCGTCGCTCCCTCGCGCTATTGCCTCCGGTCGATGGCAGCGATTCCTTGGCGCTGCGGTCACTTTTTGCCGAACAGCAGCAGTACGGTTCGAAGCTTTGACGGCTAAGCGGGATCGGGAGTAGCATCCATGCGGCAGCGGCAAGGTGGTCAAAGCGGCCGGCCCGGTGGAGATGCAATGATGAAGCACAAACCTTTCCTCCTGACGTTCGCGGCGCTGGCATTTTGTTCCGCATGGCCAATTTCTAACGTTTTCGCTGCCGCGCAGGCTATCTTCTGGAGCGCTTTACGGCCGGCCGATCAGGCCAAGGCGACGGTGCCGCTGTCGGGCAAGGCGGTGAGCGGCCCACAGGGCGAAACACTCGCCTGGCATGGCGAGGAGCATCCGATCGAATTGACGGGCTTCGTTCTGCCGATCGACCAGGACGGCGATCTTGTCTACGAATTCATGCTGGTGCCTTGGGCCGGAGCCTGCAGCCACATGCCTTCCCCTCCGCCCAACCAACTGGTTCGTGTCGTTCCGGAAGAGCCTTTGCACCTGGCAAGAATGTACGAGACCGTCACCGTGACGGGTACCCTGCGGCCCGGCCTGGATCAGGCGCAATTCTTCATGGTCGACGGTGACCGCGTCCTCACCTACGGCTACAGCATAAACCACGCCCAGGTAGCGACTGTAACGGCGACGACCGAT
This sequence comes from Rhizobium aouanii, assembly GCF_037002925.1. NCBI lineage: Bacteria > Pseudomonadati > Pseudomonadota > Alphaproteobacteria > Hyphomicrobiales > Rhizobiaceae > Rhizobium > Rhizobium aouanii. The sequence continues at coordinate 146,200 of NZ_JBAMYD010000009.1, read as the reverse complement.
CCCGATCTGCTGTCATTTTCACCTTTCGGCATTCTGCCTCGCAAGTAGAAGGCGCAGAGACGGTGCTGCGCACTGTCCTGCCGGAGCAAAAAATCTCGAATGAGTTCCGTCAATGGCGTATATACAGTGACATATATACAAGCCTCGGAGAGCACGATGCCGCAATATGCGCGCGTATTCCAATCCGGCAATTCGCAAGCCGTCCGGCTGCCGAAGGAGTTCCGCTTCGACGTCGACCAGGTGGAGGTGACGCGGGAAGGCGATGCTGTGATCCTTCGGCCACGGGCCGATCGCGGCATGCGGTGGGCATCGTTGCATAGCGCCTTGGAGCGCGGCCTCAGCGACGATTTCATGGCGGAAGGGCGAGAGCAGCCGAAGGGGCAAGAGAGGCCTGGTCTTGAGGATCTGTTCAAGTGACACCCATCTCATCGACTGGACGGTCGGGCGGTAGGTCCGGTCTCCGATGAAAGATGCCCGGGCGCAGCCGAAACTGCGCCCGGGCAAAATGCTGCCGATCAGACGAGATCGAAACGATCGGCGTTCATGACCTTGGTCCAGGCCGCGACGAAGTCCTTGACGAACTTCTGCTTGGCGTCGGACTGGCCGTAGACTTCGGCAAAGGCGCGAAGCTGCGAGTGGGAGCCGAAGATCAGGTCGACGCGGGTGCCGGTCCACTTGACTTCGTTCGTGTTGCGGTCGCGCCCTTCGTAAACGCCTTCCCGGCCGGCGACGGGCGACCACTGCGTGGCCATGTCGAGCAGGTTGACGAAGAAGTCGTTCGTCAGCGTTTCCGGACGGGACGTGAAGACGCCATGTTCGGGCGCACCGACCTTCAGCACACGCAGGCCGCCGACGAGAACAGTCATTTCAGGTCCGGTCAGCGTCAGCAGCTGGGCGCGGTCCACCAGGGCCTCTTCCGGCTTCATGAACTGCCGGCCGCCGATGTAGTTGCGGAAACCATCAGCCCGGGGTTTCAGCGCCGCGAAAGAATGCGCGTCGGTCTGTGCCTCGGAAGCGTCCATGCGGCCCGGCGTGAACGGCACGCTGACGGCATGACCGCCGGCCGCTGCCGCCTTTTCCACACCGGCTGAACCACCCAGAACGATCAGGTCGGCGAGCGAGATCTTCTTCGCCCCGGTCTGGGCGGCGTTGAAGTTTTTCTGGATGCCTTCGAGAACGCCGAGGACCTTGGCGAGCTGTGCCGGCTGGTTGACTTCCCAGTCCTTCTGCGGGGGAAGGCGGATACGCGCGCCATTGGCGCCGCCACGCTTGTCGGAGCCGCGGAAGGTCGAGGCGGACGCCCAGGCGGTCGAGACCAGTTCCTGCACGGTGAGGCCCGTTGCGAGCACCTTTGCCTTGAGGTCGGCGATATCCTTGTCGTCCACAAGCGCATGATCGACGGCCGGGATCACGTCCTGCCAGATCAGGTCTTCGGCCGGAACCTCCGGACCGAGGTAACGCACCTTCGGTCCCATGTCGCGGTGGGTCAGCTTGAACCATGCGCGGGCGAAGGCATCAGCGAACTCGGCAGGGTTCTCAAGGAAGCGGCGCGAGATCTTTTCGTAGATGGGATCGAAACGCAATGCCAGGTCGCTGGTCAGCATGGTCGGCAGATGCTTCTTCGACGGATCATAGGCATCCGGAATGGAGGCATCGGCGTTCTTGGCCTGCCACTGATGCGCGCCGCCCGGGCTCTTGGTCAGCTCCCATTCGAAAGCGAACAGGTTTTCGAAGAAGTAGTTGCTCCACTGGGTCGGCGTCTGGGTCCAGGTCACTTCGAGGCCGCTGCCGATGGCATCGCGACCGACGCCGGTGTTGAACTTGCTGGTCCAGCCCAGACCCTGAGCTTCGAGCTCGCCGCCTTCCGGGTCGACACCGACGAACGACGGATCGCCAGCGCCATGGGTCTTGCCGAAGGTGTGACCACCGGCGATCAGCGCCACGGTTTCTTCGTCGTTCATCGCCATACGGGCGAAGGTTTCACGGATGTCGCGGGCGGATGCCAGCGGATCCGGAGTGCCGTTAGGGCCTTCCGGGTTGACATAGATGAGGCCCATCTGCACGGCGCCAAGCGGCTCTGCCAGCTCGCGTTCGCCACTGTAGCGTTCGTCACCCAGCCAGGTTCCCTCAGGACCCCAGTAGAGCTCTTCCGGCTCCCAGACGTCGGCGCGCCCGCCGGCGAAACCGAAGGTCTTGAAACCCATGGATTCGAGCGCGACGTTGCCGGTGAGAATCAACAGGTCAGCCCAGGAGATCCTGTTGCCGTATTTCTGCTTGATCGGCCACAGCAGGCGGCGGGCCTTGTCGAGGTTCACGTTATCAGGCCAGCTGTTGAGCGGCGCAAAACGCTGCTGGCCGGCCCCGGCGCCGCCGCGGCCATCGGTGATGCGGTATGTGCCGGCGCTGTGCCAGGCCATGCGGATGAACAGGCCGCCGTAATGGCCGAAATCGGCCGGCCACCAGTCCTGCGAATCCGTCATCAACGCGTGAAGATCCTTCTTCAGGCCGTCGAGATCGAGCTTCTTGAACTCCTCGGCATAATCGAAGGCCTGGCCGAGGGGGTCGGCGCGGCCGGAATTCTGGTGAAGAATCTGCACGTTCAGCTGGTTCGGCCACCAGTCGCGATTGGATCTGCCGCGAGGCGTATTGCCGTGCGCAACAGGACATTTGCCTGCGCTATCAGTGGGATTGTCCATGATCGTCTCCTTGATTGCTTGATCTGTCTGCGGTGCAAAAAGATGAGCCGAGCTGGCGCCCCACTCTCTCCCTGCAGTCTTCATATCGGATGCGCTTCATAAATTTAAGTTGGATTTACTGATCGTTGCGATAAGCTGAGGTTATGAAGAACCTTACCCTGAAACAGCTACGTTATTTTGAAGCACTGGCAAGAGATGGCCGCTTCCGACGTGCTGCCGACGCCTGTGCGATCTCCCAGCCGGCATTATCAATGCAGATCAAAGAACTTGAGCAGGAGCTGGCCGGTGAGCTTTTCGAGCGCAATGCGCGTGAGGTGAAGCTGACCGCTTTCGGCCAGACCGTCGCTCTCAGGATCCGCGATATCCTGCGTGGCGTGGACGAACTGGCGGACCTGGCGCGCGCCGCGCGCGATCCTTTCCTGACGCGGCTGCGCATCGGCATCATCCCGACGATTGCGCCCTATCTGTTGCCGGCAATCATCAACGATCTGAACAGGAGCTTTGCAGGCATTCAGATCGAAGTGCGCGAAACGCAGACGTCGAAGCTGGTTCAGGAGCTGGCGCAAGGCCAGCTCGACACCGCAATCGTTGCCTTGCCCGTGTCGGAACCCTCCCTGGCAGAACTCGAGCTCTTCAAGGAAGAGTTCGTGCTGGTGCGGCGGCCCGAAGACGAGGGTAAGCCGGTGCCCGAACGTGAAGCGCTGCGCGAAATGCGGTTGCTGCTGCTCGAGGAAGGCCACTGCTTCCGCGACCAGGCCTTGTCGTTCTGCAAGATAGGGCAAGCCCGTCCTCGCGAAGTCATGGAAGGCAGCTCTCTCTCCACCCTGGTCCAGATGGTCAGCGCCGGTCTCGGCATCACCTTGATTCCCGAGATGGCCGTTCCCCTCGAAACGCGCTCGGCGCACGTCTCGATCTCCCGTTTTCAGTCTCCGCAGCCGTCGCGAACGATCGGCATGATCTGGCGCAATTCGACGCCGATGGCCAAACAGTTCCAGCAGGTTTCCGAGGCGGTTCGCCGGTCGGCCGACAGCATGCGCGAACAGTATGCCGCCCGGTGATGGACCTGATATGGCCCCGCCTCAAGATCGCCGTTTGAACGTATGCTCCGTTGCCGGAAACTGTCGCGATCGGACCTCGTCGGCATAAGCGGCAGCGGCGGCCGAAATCCTCTTGCCGAGTTCGTCGTAGCGCTTGACGAAGCGCGGGGTGAAATCGTTGAAGAGCCCCAGAATGTCGTCGGAAACCAGAACCTGACCGTCGCAGGCGGAAGAAGCGCCGATGCCGATGGTCGGGACGTGCATGGCGGACGTCACCTCGCGGGCGAGCGGCTCCACCGTGCCCTCGATGACGACGGCAAAGGCTCCCGAGCCGCCGATGGCGTGGGCATCGCGGCGGATCTTCGACGTCTCGTGTTCGGAATGACCGACGGACCGATAGCCGCCTGCGGTTTGGACCTGCTGCGGCATCAGGCCGATATGGCCCATAACCGGAATCCCCCGCTTGGTCAGAAAGGCGATGGTCTCGGCCATCTCCTCGCCGCCCTCCAGCTTGACGGCATCACAGCCGGTTTCCTGCAGGATGCGGACAGCATTGCGGAAGGCGATCTCCTTGGATTCCTGATAGCTGCCGAACGGCATGTCGACGACAACGCAGGCCTTGCCGACGCCGCGCATCACCGCCTTGCCGTGCGCGATCATCATGTCGAGCGTCACTCCGATGGTGGACTCCATGCCGTAGAGCACCATGCCGAGCGAATCCCCGACCAGCAGGAGGTCGCAATGCTCATCGAGCAGCCGCGCCATGGGCGTCGTATAGGCGGTCAGGCAGACGATCGGCTTGCCGCCCTTCATGGCTGAGATGTGCCTTGGCGTAAGGCGCTTCTGAACTCCGACGGCACTCATCTTGTCACTCCCTTTCCCGGCAAGCCCGGCCGGCCGATAGTCCTGTTGTCGAGCAGCCGTGTCGAGCCGACCCGCACGAAGAGCGCCACGACGACAGGTTCTGCGATCGACGTGACCGGCTGCAGTGTCGAGGCATCCCTGACGGCGACGACTTCAGGCTTTGCCAGCGGCTCGCGATTGAGAAATGCCGTGAGCCTTGCCTCGAGTTCCACCGGATCGGTCAGGCCGCCGGCGACCAGACGCTCGGCCTCGTCAAGGGTCTGAGGGACGATCACCGCGGCATGCCGCTCCGCCTCGCTGAGATAGACGTTGCGCGACGACAATGCGAGGCCGTCGCTGTCCCTGACCGTCGGCACCGATATCACGCGCACCGGCACGGCCAGATCGTCCACCATGCGCTTGATGATGACGACCTGCTGGTAATCCTTCTCTCCGAAATAGGCGGTTTGCGGCTGCACGATGTTGAAAAGCTTGCAGACGACAGTGGCGACGCCGGCAAAATGCCCAGGCCGTACCGCCCCTTCGAGTTCGCGCCCGAGATCGGGAACGTCGACGACAGCAAGCATCGGGCGGGGATACATGTCCTCGACGCCAGGCGAAAAAAGAAAATTGACGCCGGCTTGCCTCAGCATGGCGGCATCGCGTTCCAGATCGCGCGGATATTTGCTGAGATCTTCCGCCGGGCCGAACTGCAGCGGATTGACGAAAATCGAGACGACGACGATGTCGTTCTCGGCGCGAGCGCGCGAGACGAGCTCCATATGACCGGCATGGAGATAGCCCATCGTCGGAACAAGGCCGACGGTCCGCCCCTGCCGCTTCAGCGCATCGAGCGTGTGGCGCAGCTCGTCAATGCTCGAGAAAACCCGCATATATCCTCCCCTGGCCGGTCACTCCATCTTGGGCGCGGATAAGAAGTGTAATCGATGCGGCAGGTCAATGCATATTCCTCGATAAAAACGATTAGATGAAACGCCAGCCGATGACACCGGACCATATCAGCCCAGGGGAACGGCTTTTCGCCATATGGCTGCTGTTCCGCGTCTCATCTGCTTGCAGTGGAACCGACGATGTGCGACTTCCGTTACTCGCCCTGTCCGTCAATATACCATCACAGTCGATCGCTATGGACGTTACATGGAGGACGCATGGACAAGCCCTGGAAGATCAGCCGCGGACCGATTGCGGCAACCGAACTCGACGTGGAGAAGGCAAACGCGATCAATGTGCTGTTGATCCGGCCGGTCGGCGTCCTTCCGGCCAAGGCGGGAGATCCTGTCCTTCCTTTTGCCGTCGGCCTTTTCAATGAACTCCGCCCGCTCTTGAAGCCCGATGCCGGCGTCACGACGCTCAGGCGAGCGACCGCGGCCTATGTCCACTGCCGGCGCTACTATTTCGCCAGCGCCCAACCCGATTCCATGCGCCATAGTCTTGAGGGTGAACCTGTCGAACCACTGTCGTCCGAAGACCGGTTGGTCGCGCAGAAACGCTTCCTGAGTCTCAAGCAGACCACCGGCAAAGCCGACGCGCCCGAAGAGACAGCACCGGTTCCCACTCCCCTGTTGAGCAAAAGCCAACAGATCCGCGCAGCCCTCCTCGGCAAAAGGAACGCCGCCAGCTAGAGCAGGATGACAGCTTTCCTCAATAAAAGAGCTTTCGGGGGCCGGGGGCGCGGAAAACGCGCCCCCGGCCGGCGCCGACCGAAGGGGAGGGGCAATCGGCCGGGTCAGTTCAACGGTGCTTCGCCTGATGTGATCCGCTGCTCGTCCGCGCCAAACAGGTGGACGGTATCGTGGATCGGCGCGATCCTCAGCACCTCGCCGGGGGCTGCCCTGATCCGCTCCCTAAAGACGCAGGTCAGCGTCTGTGTCCCCAGCCGGACGATGACCAGCGTTTCCGAGCCCGTCGGCTCGACGACCACCGTCGTGACCTCGATACCGCCCGGGTCCAACCGGATATGCTCGGGTCGAATACCGTAGGTCACGGCTGCAGGCGGATGCCGGTCGCTCGGCAGGAGCAGGCCGTCGGCGGTTCGAAACCCATCTTCCGTCATGTTGCCACTGATGAAATTCATCGCCGGGGAGCCAATGAAGCCGGCGACGAAAAGATTGTTCGGACGATCGTACAATTCCAGCGGAGAACCCGACTGCTCGATCAGGCCGTCCTTCATGACGACGATCTTGTCGGCCATGGTCATGGCTTCGATCTGGTCATGGGTGACATAAATGGTCGTCGTCTGCAGCCGTTGATGCAGTTCCTTGATCTCCGAGCGCATCTGCACTCTGAGTTTGGCGTCGAGGTTCGACAGGGGCTCGTCGAAGAGAAAGACGGCCGGGTCCCGCACGATCGCCCGCCCCATCGCCACACGCTGTCTCTGGCCACCCGACAATTGCTTGGGGTATCTCTCGAGGAGACTTTCGAGACCGAGGATCTTCGCGGCGTTGCCGACCCGCTGATCGATCTCGGTCCTCGGCATCCGTTTCAGCCGTAGCGAAAAGCCCATGTTCTTGGCAACGGTCATATGCGGGTAGAGCGCATAATTCTGAAACACCATGGCGATGTCCCGGTCCTTGGGGGCAAGCTCGTTGACGATATGCTTGCCGATCTGGATCTGCCCCGAGGTGATGCCCTCGAGGCCCGCAATCATCCTCAAGAGCGTGGATTTGCCGCAGCCCGAGGGGCCGACCAGAACGACGAACTCGCCGTCGCCGATATCGACCGATACGCCTTTGATGGCTTTGAACGCGCCGTAATCCTTGCGCGCATTGTTGACCGAAACATGGGCCATTACCGTCCTCCCGAAATCGCTATCAAAGTCCGCTCAGGACATTTCTCAAATAATCAAGGCCGAGGCGCTCGCCGTCTTTGCGCGCGGCTAAGTCCTTGCCCGGCCAGCCATAGGCGGCATCCTCGTGTTCGATCGACAGCGTGCCGTCGAATCCGGCCCCGCGGGCTTGGCGCAGAAACCTCGGCCAATCGATGAGGCCGAGCCCTGGCAGCTTGTATTGCCACCAGCCCTTGCCGTGATAGCCGACAGCCTGCAGGCTCTCCCGATCGATTGCCGTGTCCTTGGCATGAAGGATGGCGATGCGATCCTTCACCGCCTCCATCGCCTGATAGGGATCGACGCCGATGCGAATGAGGTGCGAGGGATCGAATTCCAGGCCGAAGCGGGCGTCGTCGATCCTATGAAAGAGCTCCCGCCACCCTTTTGGCGTCGTACCGATGAAATTGTCCTTCGGACCCGGCCAGTTCTCGATTGCGAAGGTCAGGCCATAGGGCTGCGTCTCTTCGATCAGCCCGTTGGCGAAATCGGCGAAGTCATCATAATTGGCTTCGTCGTTTGCCGTGTCGTCCCGGCCCGGGAAGATCACGAAGATCGGGACACCTGCTTGCCCGATCGCGCCGGCAAATTCGGCGGTCTTCGCCCGAAGTGCCTTTCGTTTTGCCCGGTCGGCATCGAGCTGATTGCCGAAATAAGTGATCGACGACACGAAGAGGTTGCGGCTGCGCGCGAGCGCGACGGCGGCCTCCACCCGATCGGGCGTCTTGATATGACCGCCGACGTCGATCTCGATGGCGTCGAACCCGGCCGACGCGGCGAAATCCACCACTTCCTCAAGGGGACGATCGTTGAATGTCGAGGTGTAAAAGCCGATCCTCACCAAAATCCTCCCATCTTCACCAAAATCTGCGGGCCTTGCCGACCGTTTCAACTGTTCAGGCGATCCATGTTCTTGAGTGGCGAGCGCGTGCGTTGAGCAGGGTCTGCCGATGCGAGCATCAGGGCCGCTGCCATCGGCATGACCGCCGCCCCCATGGCAGAGGCATCCTCTCCGAGCGAGGCGCGATGAAGCGAGGGAAGGTTGGTGTCCTCGGCATCGAGATGCTCGTGCACATAACGCAGCAACTCGTCGACGATGCGAATCGGCAATCGGCCGCCGACGAGGACGGCGTCGGGGTCGACGACCATGCCGATGTGCTTGACGGCAACTGCCAGATGCGCGCTCATTTCCTTCAGCCACTGCGACACGAGGCGCCTGCCATGCCCATCCAACGTCAGGAGATCGTGCGGAACACTCACCTCGACGCCGTGCCGCGCGAGGAAATCATAGAGGAAGAACAACGAGAATATCTCGCCGAGAAGCTGGACCTTAAGGGCCTTCCCGTCACCACCGTCGGCGATCGGCAGCCAGCCGATTTCGCCGCTGAGGCCCATGGCGCCGCGATGACCGTTACCGTCGAGCACGAGGCCGCCACCCGGGCATGGATTGATGGCGATGTAGAAGAAGCTGCTGCTTTCAGCACCCAGTCCGTAATCGAGTTCGGCAAGGGCTGCGGCATTGGCCTCGTTTTCGATAAAGACGGGATGCTGTGTCAGGTTCTCCAGTGCGGCGCGCACATCGAATGCCGTCCATTCCTGATAAGCCTCGGGCTTGCCGAGGAGCGAAATTTCGCCAAGCCAATCCGGCATCGCCAGACCTATGCCGGCGAGGCGCGCGTCGTCGATGAGCCGGCTGCGCTGGAAATGCGAAATCGCATCGGCGGTGAGCTGCAGAAATTCCGCCGGCAGGATGAAGCGTTTCTCGTGATGCACGCGGGCACGGACATTGCCGACGGCATCAACGGCCAGGATCGTCAGATGGTCGCGATCGATGTTGATGCCGATGGCAAAACAGGCATCCGGATTGATTTCGAGTTCGATCGCCGGCTGACCTCTCAACCCATGCCGCCGGCGGGCTTCCATGATCAGGCCCTCGTCAAGCAGGCGATCGACGATCCGGGCGATCGCCGGCTTGGTAAAACCCGTCCGCCTGGCGATTTCAGCCCGCGAAATCGGCGCCTGGCGATGGATGCAGCGCAGGACGACGGCCCTGTTGTGCTCGCCTGCATCTTCGACATTGGCGCCCGTCAGATCGGGGGACAGCCTGGCGCCGAGTGTCTGGTTCATGCTCGAAATCCTTCCTTGCGCATAGCCTGAACCGCTCATCCCTTGACCGCGCCGCTGGTCATCGCACCGAGGATCAGCCGCTGGAGCGACAGGAAGGCGACGATCGCCGGAACGACCGCGATCAGGCAGGCGGCGGCAAGCAGCTGGATGGACGAGTCGGTTTGCATACCGCGGAAGTTAAAGATCCCGACGCCGATCGGCATCAGGTCATTTTTCGTCAGCAACAGAAAAGGCACCAGAAATTGCGACCAGCCGGCAATCACCGTGATGATGAAGACAGAGGCGATGCCCGGCGCCGATAATGGCAGAATGATGCGCCAGAAGACCGAAAATCGATTGCAGCCATCGATCATCGCCGCTTCGTCGAGGCTGCGCGGGATGCCGTCGACCGTGCTCTTCAGGAGCCAGGTCGCCAGCGGAACGCCAAGCGCGATATAGACCATGACGACGGCAAAATGCGTATCCAGCAGGCCGAGGCGGTTCATGTAGCGGTAGAGCGGCACCATGATGACAAGCGGCGAGATCATCTGGAACAGCAGCAAGCCCATCATCGACAGGCCCTTGCCCCGGAATTGAAAGCGGGAAAAGGCGTAAGCCGCGGGCAGTGCGACGATCAGGACGCCCAGTCCGCTGATGGCGGCAAGCTTGAGGCCGTTCCAGAGATAGATCGGAAAGTAGCTGTTGTTGAGAACGGTGATGAAATTGTCGATGGTGGGATTGTTTGGAATATATCGCGCCGCGCCGCGATAGATCTCGCGCTTGTCGCGCATCGCCATCGACAGGAGATAGGTGAGGGGGCCGGCGAAGAACACGAACATTACCAGCATGAACAGATAGCTCATGGCATCGCCGAGCCGCGTTCCGGTCCGTCCACTCATTGCTCTTCCTCCTTCGGCAGGAACGACGCATAGATAAAGGCGAGCCCGAGGCTGATGATCAGCATGAGCACGGAGAGCACGCTGCCGCCGGACAGGTCGTAGTTTCTAAAGACGATATTGAAGACGTAGAGCGAGATGACCTCGGTCGCACGCCCCGGACCGCCGCCCGTCAGCGTGATGATCGCATCGAAGGTATTCACCGTCTGGATCGTAATGAGGATCATGTTGACGAGGATTGCCGCGCGCAGCTGCGGAAGCGTCACGAAGAAAAACTGCTGCGATGCCGTCGCACCGTCGACCTCCGCCGCTTCATAGAGCGAGGGATCGATCGACTTCAGCGCCGCATACATGACGACCATCGAAAATGCCGTTCCGCGCCATATGTTGGAGATGAGAGTAGACCACGGTGCGATTGCGGGATCCGAGAGCCAGGCGACCGTCGGCATGTGCATCAACCGCAGAATACTGTTCAGCGCACCATAAGGCGCTTCGGAAAAGAGCATTTGCCAGATGATGCCGCCGGCAATTCCGGGGACAACCCAGGCAACCAGCGCCGTCGTCCTCAAAATGGTGGTGCCGAACAGGCCGCGCTTTTCGCCGCGGATAACCACGACGGCGACCGCAAGGCCTAAAATCTGCTGGCCGATGACGCTGCCGCCGACGAAGATCAGGGTCGCCCACAAAATGTCAGGCAGTTGCGGCGAGCTCAGAGCATTGGTGATCGATCCGAGCGTATAATCCTGATTGTCGCCGATCAGCGTGGCATTGGTGAATGAAAGCCTGAAAACGTCGATGACGGGATAAAGATAGAAGATGCCGATGACGACGATCACGGGCATGATCCAGGGCAGGGGCGCACCGGCAAAACGGCGCATGAACGTTCTGCTTTGAGGCGGGCTGTCAGCCTCGATGGCAATGGGGCTCATTGGCTTCTCTGTCCGGGTTTGGCATTTGAGCACGACTGACCTGTTCGTGCCGGTGGCTGCCCCTCACCCTAACCCTCTCCCCGCTCGCGGGGAGAGGGGACGTGCCCTGCGAGAGGTAGATGGGTATGGAGAGATCGCGGCACATCCCTTCTCCCCGCAAGCGGGGAGAAGGTGGCGGCAGCCGGATGAGGGGCAGGTCGCGATTTAGCCGTGGCATCACAGACGCTTGTAAGCTTCCAGCGCCGCGTTGAAGGCCGCATTCAAGGCGTCTTCCGGCTTTTTGGTCCCCGAGAGCACGTCGCCCATCATGATCTGGATCTGGTTGGATATTTCGGGATAGATCGGCACACCCGGGCGTGCCTGTCCATCGATCAGAGCCGCGGCGAAGGTCTTGTTGGCTTCGGTGGAGAAGACCTCATATTTGTCGAATAGCGACTTCCTGGTCGGCAACTGCTGCTGCAGCGCATTTGCCGGCCCCATATAGACCTCGCGTGCGAGGTTGGCGCACATCTCGACCTTGTCCTTATCCTTGCTGAAGGAGGCGATCGTCCAGCCACCGGTGCCGGTCGAACGCTGATCGGCGCTGGGACCGGGGATCGGCGAGAAGGTCCAATTGTTGAATTCGTCCTCTTCGAGCGTGGCCTTCAGCTGCGCATATTGCCAGTTGCCGCCGATGAAGAGAGCCGTCGTCGCCGCGGCGGCCGCCGCATTCATATCGTCATAATTCGCGATCGTGCTGACGCGCTTGGGCGCGGCACCGGAATCGACGAGATCCTTAAAATAATTTAGCGCCTTCAGGAATTTCTCTTTATTCTCGCCTTCGCCGAATACTGGTTTGCCTGAGTCGTCGACGAGCTTGCCGCCGAGCGCCCAATAATTTGCGAGCCAGTCGAACGTCGTCCCCTCCCAGCGCCCGCCATTGAAGAGAACGCCTTCCATGCCTTCCTTGGTGGAAGCGAGCGCGGCCGTTTTCAGGTCGTCCCATGTTTGCGGCGCATCCGCAACGATCGACTTGTTGCGGTAGAGCACACGAAGGTCGGTATCCCACCACCAGGCGCGGACCTTCTGGTCCTTATCCGTGATGCCGCTGCGGATGAAGGGGAACAGGTCATCCACTTCCTCCTTCGAAAAATACGGCGTGAAGTCCGCAAGAACATTATTGACCATGAACTGCGAGAGGACGAAAGAGTCGACGGCAGCGCAGTCAGGCGCATTGCCGGCTTTGGCCTGCTCCAGCATCTTGGCCTGTTCGGTGCCGATGTCCGAGGACATGAATTGCAGCTGCAACTTCCAGTCCGGATACTTCTTGATGAAATCGACGAAGAGCTTCTGATAGCCCTCGGCGATCGCCGGATCCGAATTGTTGGGACTGTCGTTCGTCAGACGGACGACGAGGGATTTTGGCGCATCGGCAAGGCCGATCCTGTCCTTCGTGGCAAGTTCCTGGGCAAATGAAACGGATGCTGAAAATAACATTGTGCTCAGCGCAAATGCGCTGACGGTGGCGCTCTTCATGATGGGTCTCCTCCCCATTTTGAACGGATACAGCCTTGGCGGTCAGTTGACCTCTCCTCATTTCCGTGCTGCATTAATTAGATTAAGTTACTTTGATTTGATGTCAAGCCACAGCTTGGAAGGCCAGAACCTGGGAGGTTGAGATGCTGGCGACGATCAACAGCAGCTAGCGCACAGTTTCATAAAATCGAGATCGGTTTCTAAAAAGGATCCGCACCACGAAGCGATGGAGCGGCATGCACGCGCGGCATCCACCGCAATTCCTGAAGAAGAGCACGAGGCAATCGCTTATGGCTGCGATGGCGTGAGTGCAGTTTTGCCCGGCTTAACTGCCGCGGGAAATTAATTCCATGGAGGATAAGATGCGTCTACTCATTCTCGGTACCGGCGGAATGGCCAACCAGCATGCCGCCAACTTCAAGGCGATCGAAGGCGTCAGTGTCGTCGGCGGCGTCGATGTCGTCCCGGAAAGGCTCGCGGCCTTTTGCACCGAACATGGCATCGCCAACCACTTCACGACCCTCGAGGATGCTCTCGCCTGGGGCGAATTCGACGCGGTGGCAAACGTCACGCCGGACCGCATTCACCACCCGACGACGCTTCAGGCCATTGCCGCCGGCAAGCACGTTTTCTGCGAAAAGCCGCTCGCCACCGATGCCGTCAAGGCCATGGAGATGACCGAGGCCATCGAGCGATCGGGCAAGGTCGGCATGGTCAATTTCACCTATCGCAACTCGCCCGCTCTTCAGAAAGGCCGGCAGATGGTGCTCGCCGGCGAAATCGGAGAAATCAGGCACGTCGAGGCCTCCCACCTGCAAAGCTGGCTGGTCGGTCGTCACTGGGGCGAGTGGAAGAGCGAAAGCAAATGGCTGTGGCGGCTGAGCAAGAAGCACGGATCCAACGGCGCGCTCGGCGATATCGGAATTCATATCGTCGATTTCGCATCCTACGGTTCAGGGCTCGACATCGCCCATGTCTTCGCCCGGTTGAAGACCTTCGACAAGGCACCGGGCCATAGGATCGGCGAATATGATCTCGACGCCAATGACAGTTTCACGATGAATGTTGATTTCACCAATGGCGCGATCGGGACGATCCAGGCGACGCGCACGGCGGCCGGACAGATGGATCAGCTGCGCCTCAGGGTCTATGGCGAAACCGGCTCGATCGAGATGATCTACGACACCGGAAAATCGACGCTACGCGCCTGTCTTGGCGAAGACGTGCACACGGCAACCTGGCGCGACGTCCCCTTCGATCCGGTCGAGACGAACTACCAGCGCTTCGTCCAGGCCGTGCGGGCGGGCAGGACCCAGGAACCCTCGTTCCGGCGGGCGGCCAATATCCAGAAAGTCCTGGACAAGGCGCTGGCCTCCGATCTGAGCCACGCCGATGAAGCGCTCGGCTGAGTTGGCCAAGCGCGCCGCGCGTTTGGCCATCACGCCGAAGCAGGCGGCAGCAGCAAAGTGTTGAGGAAGGGCAGGAGGGCGGCACCGAGCGCAACGCCGCCGCCGCTGAAACTCGCGGGTTTCATCGGCGAAATCCAGGGCGTCAGCAATGGTCTCGTCGAGGTGTCGCGCCGCTCGATGGAAAGCTGATGGATCAGCGCTTCGATCACGCCCTGCGGCAGGTCGCTGCCGATCATGACGACGCTCGGGGCGAGGAAACCGGCCATGGCGATGATCGGGTCGAGCAGATGGCCGGCGGCTTTCCGTATCCATTGCGACAGTAACGGCGAGGAGATTTCCTCGCCCTTCAGCAGGCGAGTGAATGCCTGGTCGCCGATCCGTGATCGCAGGGATTCGAAACCGACGACGGTGTTCAATTGGACATTGTCCGGGCCTGTCAGCATTTCGCCGATGCTGCCTGCCCGGCCATGCACGCCGGAATAGGGAATACCGCGAATGAGAAAGCCGGCCTGAACGTCGTCGTCGATGATGATCATCGCAAGTCCGCCTTCCCTGCCGGAGCTGCCGATCGTGCGTTCGGCGAGAAGGCTCGCCGTGCACTCGTTCTCGACATAGGGACGCGCGATCGTCGACATCGCGGCGATCTGCTCGCTTTGATCCTCTGTCCAGTCGTTGGCGGCGATGCCGAGGCCGATGATCGGCAATGCGGCGTGGTGATCGACCATATCCCTGACCGCCGCATGCACCACGCCGACTTTGTCAGCGGGATCCAGCTCGATGTAGACCCGGTCGTGGACCTGGCCACTTAGATCGATGAGCACGGCCTCACCACGTCTTTGGCGAAGCTTGACACCGATCGAGAAAGCACCTTCCGGGCGCAAGGCAAACTCGGTAGCGGTGGCCCCTCCGCCAACGCCGTTGCGGCGGTTGGAGGTGACAAGCTTTTCGTCAGCCAACCGGCGGAGAATATTGGTAATGCCGGGGCCGGTCAGGCCGCAATGCCGGCCGAGTTCCATCCGCGTCAGCGGGCCATGGCGGCGGATGGCTTCCAGAATGACGCGAATGTTTCGATCGGCGATTTCGCCGGACCGCAGACCGACCGTTTTGGGGCGCTGGGCGCCCATCTCCTGAGTGTGAAGCCGACGCGGCCCTGACCGAAGATACCGCATGACTGTCTTTCCTAGAGCCTTTCCGGGTTGTGTACTTCATCCACGGGCTATGGGAAAGCCGCGCTTAGCAGCCGCTTTTTCAGCTGAACGTCCTATCAACCGGGATCAGGGCCATCACGGCGCTGACGAAGCGCCGCGGGGCGAATGCCGCAAAATGCGTCAACAGACCCTCGAAACGACACGGCAATCGGAGCTTCACTCTATCGGTCGTTAGTAGCTGCAAGGACGATCATTGCCGAAGCCGTCGCGGCAGGCAGGTCTGAGCCCATAGTCGACGCTGCTATAACCAACCGAGCCAGTTTGCATCGAATCATTCGAGGCCGTCGTGCAGGATGACGATGATACGGCAATCACGATGACGGCTATCGTGGCTGTCAATAATTTGCGGACTTGAAACATCCCACCCTCCCCAGCTGCCTGAAATCTGCCATATCAGTGCAATTCTCGGTCAAATAGGGCCGACAGGGGTTTCGATAACTATTGTCCTCGATCAAGATCTCGTTATCCGGTGAAGGCCCATCACCGGCTTCCGATCGAGAACGGCTGAGACGACCGCAAACCCGGAGTGGTTCAGTTCTTCCGGGCTTGACGGGAAATCAAAGTTACTTAATCTAAGCGTCGACAGGATCCGCTGGGAGGAGGGGCCGGCAAAACGCGATCCTTGTCGTACCATCTGCGTCTCCCCCAAGACCATGACCACGACCCCAAAAGCATGACGACAGATTGTCAGCCGTCGATTTTCAACAGGATAAGCCATGCCTCTGACCATTGCCCAGCGCCTCGATCGTCTCAAAGTTCGCATTGCCGAGTTGGCCCATTGGCGCGATCGACAAAGTGCTGCGATCGACGGCTGGACTTTCGAGGGCGAGCCGATCGCACATCACCAGGATTGGCCGCACCGCCAGGGAGTGGTGCATTTTGCCGCAACCGCTGAAGCGCCGGAGGCGTGGCCTCTCGACGATATTCGCCTGCAGCTCGACCTCGGCGGCGAGAGCCTGATTACGTTGAGCTACCCCGATGGCGAGACGGAAACATTCGGTCTCGATCCCTATCATCAGGAATTCCCGGTGAAGGGCCGCCGCTTGTCGATCGCGACAGAAACCGTCGCTCGCTTTCCGTTCGGCGAGCCCAATCGCGCTCCGAGGCTCAACAAGGCCCGGTTTATCTGGCTCGATGGTCCAGCTCACCGCCTGCACCTTCTGTTAAAGCAGGTTGCCGAGGCAATCGATGTGCTGGGCGAGCATGAAGTCGTGCCGCACCTGATGGATGCCGCCGAGCATACGTTGCGCAGCCTCGACTGGCCGTCGGATACGGCGGCCTATATCTCCCGCACATCGAGCGCCGTCATGCAGCAGAAGATCTGGGAACTACCGGAGCTTGAGGCAAATCCGGCAGGCCTCACGGAAGAGCAGAGCGGCTCGGCAGCCACGGCCTTCGAGGCTCTGACGGCGCGGTTGAAGGAGCTGCAGAAGCGTTTCCCACCGAATGGAGAATTGCTGCTGACGGGCCATGCGCATATCGATCTCGCCTGGCTTTGGCCCTATCGCGAGACGCGGAGGAAAATGCGGCGCACCTTCAATACGGCGCTCTCGCTGATGGAGCGCTCCGATGATTTCCGTTTCAATCAATCGACCGCTCATTATTACGCGCAGATGGAAGAGGAAGACCCAGAGCTTCTCGAGCGCATCAAGCAGAAGGTCGCGGACGGAAAGTGGGAAACGGTCGGCGGCATGTGGGTGGAGCCCGACACGAACATGCCGACCGGCGAAAGCCTCGCCCGTCAGGTTCTCTATGGCCAGCGTTATTTCGAAAAGACCTTCGGCACACGCCATACGGTCTGCTGGCTGCCCGATTGCTTCGGCTTTTCAGGCGCGCTGCCGCAAATCCTGAGACAGGGCGGCATCGACAGCTTCTTCACGATCAAGGTCAATTGGAGCGAGACCAACCATATCCCCTCCGATCTCTTCTGGTGGAAGGGTCTCGACGGCAGCCGGGTGCTTACCCATACGTTCGACAATCCGATGCAGGGTTATAACGGCTTCGTGCAACCCGATTGCTACGTGCCGACATGGAAGAATTTCCGCGGCAAGACACAGCACGATACCTCGCTGCTGGCCGTCGGCTATGGCGATGGCGGCGGCGGCGTCACGCCGGAGATGGTCGAGCGCGAGGTGCAGCTGCGCGACTTCCCGGCTATCCCGCAGGCACGCTGGGGCACCGTCAAAAGCTATTACGAGCAGGCGCACCGCACCGCTGGCGAAAAGAACCTTCCCGTGTGGGATGGCGAAATCTATCTCGAACTGCACCGCGCCACGCTGACGTCGCAAAGCGGCGTAAAGCGCAAGCACCGCCAAGCCGAACGTGCGCTGATCACCGCCGAAACCATCGCTTCGCTTGCGCATATGCTCGGAGCAGACAGGCCGCGAAGCCTCGAATCTGATTGGCGCGTCGTGCTGAAGAACGAGTTTCACGACATTCTGCCCGGCTCGAGCATCCGCGAAGTCTATCAGGATGCGGAGCAGGAACTGGACGGCGTCATCGAACATGCCAAGGCCGAACAGATGGGGGGATTGCAAGCTCTGTCGGCCAAGCTGCCGAAGGGTGGGATTGACGATGCCCTCGTCGTCGTCAATCCGTCCCTTTCGCCGAGGCCACTCAGCGCGACGCTCTCCGACGGCACGGTCATCGCAGCTGCCGATCTCGTCGCCCCCTTGTCCGTCGCAGTCTTCGACAAGGGCTCGCTCAAGCCGGCGGGCGAGCTGAAGGCGGGCCCCGAGCGTCTCGAAAACGAGCACCTCTCGGTCTCCATCGGCAGGGACGGGGCGGTTGCAAGCCTCGTTCACAAGGCCACAGGCCGGGAGGCGGTCGACGGCTCGGCAAATCAGCTCTGGGTCTATCCGGCCGACAAGCCGCGCAACTGGGACGCCTGGGATATCGATGCGGATTATGCCGAAAAGGCCGTCCGCCTCGATGCGCCTGATAGCATCACCCTCGTGGAAGACGGCCCGCACCGCGCGGCGATCCGCGTCGTTTACCGCTACCGGAATTCGAGCGTCACGCAGACCTATGTGCTAACGGCCAACGCCAGGCGGCTCGACATCGAAACGACGATCGACTGGCATGATCGCCGCACGCTTCTGCGAACCCTGAACCCGGTCGCCGCACAGGCCCGCAAGGCGACTTTCGAATGCGCCTTCGGCATCGTCGAGCGGGCAACGCACACGAATACGTCCTGGGAACAGGCGATGTTCGAGGCCGTCGCGCACCGCTTCGTCGATATCAGCGAGCCGGACTTCGGAGTCGCGCTGCTCAACAATGCCAAATACGGCCACAGCGCGCGCGGCAACGTGATCGGCATGAGCCTCGTGCGCGGGCCGATCTATCCGGATCCGCTGGCCGACGAAGGTGAGCAGAGCTTCACCTATGCGCTGATGCCGCATGAAGGCGCCTGGCATGACGGCGGCGTTCTCGACGAGGCGATCGATCTTAATCAACCGCTCGTCGCGGCTGATGCCAGCGGCCTCTCCGCCGGCACTTTCGCGCCGCTTGCGGTCACCGGCATCCCCGTCGCGTTCTCAGGCCTGAAGCCGGCGGAAGAAGGCGATGGTCTCATCCTGCGCCTTTACGAACCGGCCGGCCGGCGCGGCAGGCTCGCCCTCGACCTGCCCTCCGGATGGGCAGCATCGCAGCCGCTGAACATTCTCGAAGAGCCGATGGAGCGGAAGGGACCTGCCGACATTATGCCGTTCGAAATCCGGACCTGGAAGCTGCAGAATGGCTGATGTTCCTTTCCGGGAAAACCGCGCCTCGCCACTTCGATG
This sequence comes from Rhizobium aouanii, assembly GCF_037002925.1. Classification (NCBI taxonomy): domain Bacteria; kingdom Pseudomonadati; phylum Pseudomonadota; class Alphaproteobacteria; order Hyphomicrobiales; family Rhizobiaceae; genus Rhizobium; species Rhizobium aouanii. The sequence continues at coordinate 126,934 of NZ_JBAMYD010000009.1, read as the reverse complement.
CCGCGGGGTGCTACAGACTCACCAGAAAATGAGACAAACTGGACAAATGGGCCATTTGAGATTATATCAGCTCCTGTAAGAACGGAGATAGTTTCATGGCAGGTTCCCATGTGCAGCTGGGTCGTGCTCGTCAGGCGCAGGTCGCCGATCGTGTCGCCGCCAAAGTCGCCGATGTGCTGAAAGCCGACGCTGCATTCGAGTCCGGCTCGGTTGCCCTGTCCGCCAGAATTGCGGGAGCGGCAGCCGCGGCCATTGTCGATCTTCCCGTTAGCGTGCGACGCGAACTCAGCAAGCGACAGGGCGAACTTGCCCGCCGCATTCGTGGTCTGGTGGAGACCTTCAGCGATGCACCTGATGGCGGCAAGATCGCGCTTGAAATTCCGAAGGCCGTGGAACCCTCCAAAGGCGAAGGGCTTGGGAAGATCGCCACGGCGGAGGAAGGCGAACGATTGCTGGGCGAGCTTGCGGTTGCCCGCAAGATCGAGGATTGGGCGGGGCCGGTTGCCGGCGCAAACGAACTCCAGCGCGATTTCGGAATTGCGCGCTCCACCCTCAATCGCTGGCAGCATGCCGGCGAGGTCATCGCGCTGCTGAAAGGAACGAGGAAGCACGTCTATCCGATCGAACAATTCATCGACGGGCGTCCGGCAAAGGGCATAGGAACGATTGCCGCTCTCGTTTCCAATCAGCGGGTGGCATGGCTGTGGCTCAGCCAGCCGAACCCCATGTTGGGCGGGCGCAGGCCCATAAACCTCTTGAAACAGGATCATGCGGACGAGGTCGTTGACGCGGCCCGGACCTATTTCGCCGCGCAATGACGCTCGACAAGGCCGTCCTGCAGCGCCTCGCCGTTCGCGCCGACGTCACCGACTATGTCAGAATCATCTCGCGCGCTCACGCCGCGACGCCTCTCGGTACGGGCTTCGGCAAGACGCGGTTTTCGAGCCCGAGGGATAAGTTCCGGCTGCTCTATCTCGCTCAGGATCCCGCAACGGCGATCGCGGAGACGATCGTTCGTGACCGGTTTCAAGGCAAGGCCGAGCGATTGATACTGCGGGAGGAGTTCGACCGATATTCGGCCGTTATCCGAAACCCAAGTCCGCTTTTCCTGCTCGACCTGCGCCATGAAGGCGCAAACCTGCTCGGGGTCTCGACAGATGCCGTTCGAGCCAGGGCACAGGCCAGCGGACGCCGGCTCAGTCAGGAAATCTACGATCGCACCGATTTCGACGGCATTCTCTACATGTCCCGGATCACCAACAAGCAGTGCGTTGCCGTCTATGATCGCGCTACGGCCAGCCTTGAGGCCGACAGCCCCGCATGGGATCTCATCCGCTTGTCGGCGCTCGGCCCCATACTCGATGCCTTGCACCTCACGGTCATAGATAGGTGAATGATGTCCAATCGGTGAGAAAGACGCGCGGCGCTGTCGTGCCCCGGCGTTCGGCCGATCTCGATCATTGCTACAAACTTGGCGCCGGCCGGAAAGCGTCGGGTCGGGCGCCAAAGTTTTTGACCACGAAATCCACGAAAGCGCGGACTTTCGGTGAAAGCTGACGATTGGATGGCCAGACGAGCGAGAGCGCGCCCAATGGCACCATGAAGGAGGTGAGGACGGGGACCAGAGTTCCGGCCCCCATGTGCGGCGCTGCGGCGTAGACCGGCAAATGCGCGAGGCCGAGACCATCCTGGGCTGCCCGCAACCCAGCATCCGTATTGTTGAATGCAAGACTTCTCGGCAGAAGCAGCCGCTCGTATGGCGCGCGGAATGCCCAGGGCGCGACACGGCCGCTGGATGGATATTTGAAGTGAATGCAGGCATGTTGGGAGAGGTCATCCGGGGTGTCCGGCCGCCCATGGCGCTTGAAATAATCGAGACTTCCGCAAACGACAAAATGCTGATCGCCGAGATGGCGGGCGATCAACCGTGCATCGGCCAGCTCGCCGCTGCGCACGACGACGTCCAGACCCTCCGCGACGAGGTCTATAACCTTGTCGTCGAAATCAATGTCCAACTCGATCTCCGGAAACCGCTCGGCAAAGGCCGGCAGGATCGACATCAGCAGATGGTGTCCGACGATGTGGGGAACGCTGACCCGTAGGCGCCCTCTCGGACGTTCCCGGCTTTGCAGGATGGTTGCCTCGGCGTCTTCCATATCGTCGATGATGCGTTTGTAGCGCTCGTAGAGGACCGCTCCTTCCTCAGTCAGACTGATACTGCGCGTTGTCCGGTTGAAGAGCCGCACGCCCAGCCGGCTTTCGAGGCGCGCCACTGCCTTTCCGATCGCGGACGGCGAAACTCCGCCAACCCTGGCGGCTGCGACGTAGCTCTGCTGTTCGACGGCGTGAACGAAGGCGACAACGCTTGCGAGACTGTCCACAATAGCACCCGATTGGAGATATTTTGTCCTTTATGTAAGTCCATGAGCCGCAATTGATCAATATTACGTAGGAAATATCCTCTGTCTCGATGCGCTGCCAACCAATATCAAAGGAGTGAACAGCATGCGGGACTATGCAAAAGAACGACCCGAGCACGCGGAAAAATACGTCGGAGAGAATGACCTGTTTCTGGAAATATTTCATGCGCACGGCGCTTCGAGGCAGTGCGTTCGGCCGCCTTTGCTCTTCGTCCACGGCGCCTTTACCGGGAGCTGGATGTGGAGCAAATACATCCCGCATTTCATATCGGCTGGATGGACCTCTTATTGCGTCAATCTGCGAGGCCACTACAAAAGCAGGTCGGTGGATTTCACAAAAATCCTGTTTGAAGATTACCTGGAAGACATCCGGCTGGTGATCTCCGAAATCGTCGAAGAATGTGGAACTCCTCCCATCGTGATCGCTTTCAGCATGGGAGGAATCCTGAGCCAGAAACTGGCGGAAAGCGTGAAGATCGCCGGGCTGGTGCTGATCGATTCCAGCATTTGCAGGCAAGTGCATGCGGAGGCGCCCTATCGCGATCTCGCGTTGCGAATGCCCGGCCTCGTCGTACCTGCTCCCGTGCGCGACGAGCAAATCAGTACCGATGAAACATCCGAGGATATCGAATTCCAGCGGAAGTACCTGTCCATGGAATCTGCAAAGGCATTCAGCGCATTTTCCTTTCATTTCGGGGCGGAGGGGATTTCCATCGAAGGCGAGAAGATCACGTGCCCCGGCCTCGTCATTTGCGCCGTCAACGACGAATCCGATGATCATCGAGGCCGGGCGACAGCGCGTCACATCGGCGGCGAGTATCTAGGTCTCTGGGGTACGACACATACCGGTCTGCTTGTCGGGCAGAGGTATCACGAAGCTGTAAGCCGCATTATGGTCTGGTTAGCGCGCTTTGATGGAAGGCAGGTTTCCGATAAGGCGTTGTCCCCCGAGTAGAGCCGTGAGCCAAGGCTCAGCCCTCTAGCCCAAGGCTCGCCAGCAGGCGGCTGATATAGGCTTCCAATCCGCCGACCATATCGAAGCGAGCGGGATCGCGCAGCCAGAGCATCTGAAGGCCGTCCATCACGGCGATCAGCTCGGCTGCCATCGCCTTGCCATCGATCTTGCCGTCGATCGAGCCATCGGTGACGGCCTGGTCGAAGGTGGCGGCAATGTCGTTCTGCAGCTGGGTGGCACGATCGAGAAACCATGCCTTGGCCGGGTGACCCTTCATCAGGCTCTCGGCGTTCAGGATGGCGAAGGCCCTGACGACCTCGATCATTTCGGCGTTGCGGCGGAAGACCTCGACCATGCCCTTGAGCAGGCCGCGGAGATCGGAACGATAAGGCCCGATGAAGCTTTCACATTCGAGATCGCGCTTGTCCAGAATGGCAAGCAGGAGATCGACCTTGGTCGGAAAATGGTGCAGCAGGCCCGGCAGGGACAGGCCGACGTCGCGAGCCACATCGCCGATAGCCGAATTCTGGTAGCCGTCTTCGGCAAAACGTTGCATCGCAGCCGACAGGATCTCCGTGCGGCGTGCTTCGCCCTTGCGAGATCGGCGCCGTCGCTTTTCGTCCTGTCCGGTATTCGATTCGGAAACCTCTGCCATCGTCTCTTCCGCCTGCCTCTTTCTTCCGTCCTCCATCCATACATCACAACTCGACAGTTGACATCTTAAAAATACCGAGTAATCGGTAGGTTTAAGAACTGCATGGCGCGTGGAGAAGTTGGCGTCGCCGCCGGATGAACTGGCATCGAGCATGCTCGCCCAGCACTTCGCAATGCCCGAATTCCATTGAAGGAGAGGTTTGCATGATCGATTCCATTCTCGACAACATGACGCTCGAGGAGCAGGTCTGTCTGCTGTCGGGCGCCGATTTCTGGACAACCGTTCCCGTCGAGCGTCTTGGTGTGCCGAAGATCAAGGTGACGGACGGGCCGAATGGGGCGCGCGGCGCGGGCTCGCTGGTCGGCGGCGTTAAGGCCACCTGCTTTCCTGTCGCCATTGCGCTCGGCGCCACCTGGAATCCCGATCTCGTCGAGCGGATGGGCGTGGCCCTTGCCCACCAGGCAAAGAGCAAGGGTGCCGCCGTGCTGCTCGCCCCCACGGTGAATATCCATCGTTCCGGACTCAACGGGCGAAATTTCGAATGTTATTCAGAGGATCCGATGCTGACCGCGGAACTGGCCGTCGCCTATATCAAAGGCGTGCAGAGCCAGGGAATCGCGGCGACGATCAAGCACTTCGCCGGCAACGAATCCGAGATCGAGCGGCAGACCATGTCTTCCGATATCGACGAACGGACGCTGCGCGAAATTTACTTTCCACCCTTCGAACAGGCGGTCCGCCGCGCCGGCGTGATGGCCGTGATGTCCTCCTACAACCGCCTCAACGGCACCTATACCAGCGAGCATCAGTGGCTGCTGACCAAGGTGCTGCGCGAGGAATGGGGATTTGACGGGATCGTCATGTCCGACTGGTTCGGTTCGCATTCGACGGCCGAGACGATCAATGCCGGTCTCGATCTCGAAATGCCCGGTCCGGCACGCGATCGTGGCGAGAAGCTGGTCGCGGCCGTGCGCGAGGGCAAGGTCGAGGCGGCGACCGTGCGGGCGGCGGCGCGACGCATCCTGCTTCTGCTAGAGCGGGTCGGCGCGTTCGAGAAGAGGCCCGACCTCACGGAGCAGGCGGTTGATCTGCCGGAGGACCGGGCGCTGATCCGGCGCCTCGGCGCCGAAGGCGCAGTCCTGCTCAAAAACGACGGCATCCTGCCGCTTGCCAAGACGTCGCTCGACCGGATCGCCGTCATCGGACCCAATGCCGCGAGCGGGCGCGTCATGGGCGGCGGCAGCGCACAGATCGCCGCCCATTATACAGTCAGCCCGCTCGATGGCATTCGAGCGGCCCTTTCCAATGCCAACAGCGTCAGCCACGCGGTCGGCTGCCGCCATAACCGCCTGATCGAGGTGTTCAAGGGAAAGATCACCGTCGAATATTTCAAGGGGCGTGGGTGCCAGGGCACTCCGCTTCATGTCGAGACCGTCGACAAGGGCGAGTTCTTCTGGTTTGAGCTGCCGTCAGGCGAACTCGACCCCACCAATTTCTCGGCGCGGATGACGATGCAATTCGTGCCGGAGGAAAGCGGCGATCACCTCTTCGGCATGACCAATGCCGGACTGGCGCGGCTCTTCGTCAATGACAGGCTCGCGGTCGACGGCCATGACGGCTGGACACGCGGCGAAAACTATTTCGGTACCGCCAATGACGAACAACGCGGCACGGTGGCGCTCGATGCGGGCAAGGCCCATACCGTCACCGTCGAGTATGACACGCCGGTGGCGACCGGGGAGGGGATCAACCTTACAGCCATTCGTTTCGGCGTCGAAAAGCCCTTGGGCGAGGCCGATATGCGGCAAGCCGTCGAGACGGCACTGAATGCCGACGTGACGCTTCTCTTTGTCGGCCGCGATGGCGAATGGGATACCGAGGGCTTGGACCTGCCCGACATGCGACTTCCCGGCCGGCAGGAGGAACTGATCGAGCGGGTTGCGGCCGTCAACGCCAACACCGTGGTCGTGCTGCAGACCGGCGGCCCGGTGGAAATGCCTTGGCTCGGCAAGGTTCGTGCCGTGCTGCAGATCTGGTATCCCGGACAAGAGCTGGGCAATGCCGTCGCTGATGTCCTCTTCGGCGATGTCGAGCCCGGCGGACGCCTGCCGCAGACATTCCCGAAGGCGCTTGCCGACAATTCCGCAATAACAGGCGATCCAGCCGTCTATCCGGGTAAGGATGGGCATGTGCGCTATGCCGAAGGTGTATTCGTCGGCTATCGTCATCACGATACACGCGCTATCGAGCCGCTCTTCCCCTTCGGTTTCGGCCTCGGATATACGCGCTTCAGCTGGGGCAAGCCGCGCCTGTCGGCCAGCGACATGGGTGCCGAAGGCGTGACCGTCAGCGTCGATCTGACCAATATCGGCGACCGGGCCGGGTCGGAACTGGTCCAGCTCTATGTGCGTCCGCCAAAGTCGAAGGTGGAGCGGCCTGACAAGGAACTGCGCGCCTTCGCAAAGCTTTCGCTGCTGCCCGGCGAAACTGGGACAGCAGTGATGAAGATCCTGCCGCGTGATCTCGCTTATTTCGACGTTGAGGCCGGCGCCTTCCGCGCTGAGCCCGGCGGCTACCAGCTGGTCGTTGCGGCAAATGCCGCGGATATCAGGTTCATCATCGATCTGCCGTCACCGCTCGACACCCTGTTGCCGCCTGCACACGCAGCGGCCACCCTCTTCGGATAGCTCGCGGCCTCGACTATTCCGCCTATTCGACCACGAGGTGCGCGCTCGACAGGGCAATTTCGGGCGCCGATCTCTCAACTGAATTTCAACCGGCTTGGGCCTTGGACGTCGTCCAGGGAAGCGCGCGTCGCAGTCCTTTCCCGAGGTGGTCCTTCGCCATCAAGGGCTTTGAGCGCGGCGAGGATGTCGGCATAACGCACCGGCGACGGTACGCCAGGCGGCTGCCGTAGAGCCGGAACGGACTCAATCGCATAGAGATCCGAAGCCCACGACGCCAGGATCGCTCTCTTCTCCTGCGCAGAGATGTCGGCGGCGAGAACTTCGTTCGGAGAGGTGAAATGCTGATGGGGATGAAGAATGTGCGAGGCGGAGATCGCCTCGATAACGCCATCCGGAGGCGTCGTGCTGATGCTTTTGCCGGTCATGAACTTCTCCCAAAAATTTCCACACAAGCGAAGAACATCTTCAGGCACCATTCGATTTAGGTGAAGGAAAACAGCATTCAAGAGGCTTACAGCCGACCTCGAGGCTCGGCAAAAAAAATTTTGATGTCCTCTTGAATCGAAAAACGCGCGAAACCAGATCATTTTCGTCGACAGCGCAAAGGCGGGTCGACCAGACCGGGGACGCGTTTTCGACGCGTCTCCATTCCATGTTGCTTTACGGAGGATATGGCTATGAGAAACGAACTTGACTTCGCACCCCTTTACCGGTCCAGCATCGGCTTCGACCGGGTCTTCAACCTCTTGAATAATGCGCAGCGGCTGCAGGCGATCGAGACCTGGCCGCCTTATGACATCGTCAAGACGAGCGAAGACGACTATCGTATCCAGATGGCAGTCGCCGGTTTCGCCGAGGCCGATCTCGAGATCACCCAGGAGCGGAACGTGCTCGTGGTGAAAGGCCAGAAGGCCGAAGGGAAGGATGGCGAATATCTGCATCGCGGCATTGCCGGGCGCGCGTTTGAACGTCGCTTCGAACTGGCGGACCACGTCAGGGTCGAGAATGCATCCCTGACGAACGGTATTCTCTCGATCGCGCTGAAGCGTGAGGTGCCGGAAGCTATGAAGCCGCGCAAAATCGCCATTGGAGACGGCTCCTTTCAGCAGGCGCCTCTTCAGATCGAAGCAGAGCGCCAGGTGGCTTAAGGAGGGCTTCTCGATGAAGTCCCGGAAAAAGCCGTTCACGGTCGAAATCAGAAAACGCCGCGGGGCAAGTGCAAAGGACGCAGGAAAGCGTGTACTCTCGAAGCTTCTTGACAAGCTCCGTTCGGGAGCCTCAGCTCCGGTAGCGCGATCCTGAATTGAGTTGCATACAAGGAGGGCCGGCTTGGTGGCCGGCCCTTTGTCCGACGGACCACCATAATGGCTTCGCCGCATCCCCCGCAAATGCACCTACGCCGCGTCGTCTTGCCGCGAATTACGTGGCTTCATCCCCTTTTGCACAAGGGGCATTCGCGAAGAGATCAGACGGCGTCGGGCTGCTTGCGAAGATTGGAGACGACGCGCCGGTTCTGCACTTTGCAGGAGCGCTCCGTGCAATCGCGGACTTCGCGCTCGTTCCCGTAACCCTTGGCCCACATCCGCTTTGCGTCCACGCCCTTTGAGATAAGATAAGCCATTGCCGCGTCGGCACGCTTCTGCGACAGCGTCTCCATATTGGACGCGGACCCCGAATCGTCGGCGAATCCTTGCAGCTTGAGCATCCAGGTCGGGTTGTTGTTGAGCCAGCTGGCTTGTTTGTCCAACGTCGCCATGGCAACGGAATCGAGCTTGGCGGAGTCCTGCGTAAAATAGATCCGTCGACCGACATTCAGGATAAAATCTTGCTCGCTGCCAGCCGCGACGTTTTCGAAACCAGGCGCCGGATCGTTCGTCTGGCCGGTCATTGGCACTGCCGCAGGTTCTTCGAGCGAGGCGAGTTCGGTGGTGGAGCAGGCGGCAAGCGCCAAGAGCATTGTCGCGGCGAGAAGGCGCCTGGTAAATCCGGTCGCAATAGAGATCAAGGTGATATTCCTTATTCGACCGGGGTTGTCTGGCTGACCTGAGTGGCGCTTTCAGCCTGGTCTGCGATATGCGGCAGGACCTGCACCGCAGTGCCGATGGGGCAACGCTGGTAAAGATCGATGGCGTCTTCGTTAAACATACGAATACAGCCGCTGGAGGCATCCTTGCCGATGCTCCAGGGCTCCAGCGTGCCGTGGAAGCGATAGCCGGTATCGACGCCGTCGCGATGCAGGTACATGGCGCGTGGCCCGAGCGGGTTTTTCGGTGAGCCTCCCGCCACGAATTCGGGCAGTTCCGGATGGCGCTTGCGCATCTCCGGCGGCGGCGTCCAGCGCGGCCACAGCGATTTGCTGTCGATCGTCGCGCGGCCAAACCATTTGAAGCCCTCGCGACCGACGCCGACGCCGTAGCGAATGGCCGTCTTGTTCTCCATGATCACGTAGAGAAAATGGTGCCTCGTGTCGACGACGACGGTGCCGATCGGCTCGCTGCTGAAATATTTGACAACCTGGCGGTGCCACTGTTTGTCGATCTTGGCGAAGTTGGTCCTTCGGAACGTCACGCCATTGTCGACAGCGGTGCCGTCGAAATAGGAAGACGCCGCGGCAAATGCGGGTTTCCGGATTGCACCGGCGCCAAGTAACGCCAAACCACCCAGCACAATATTTCTGCGAGTCCACGGCATCGGCAATATCCCCCCTTAAAGCCAAGCAGCGAAGCGTCAGTAAATCAGATTTTTCATTTGCCACAACAGAAAAATCATCTCCTCCCCCAAGGCGGAGATCGGGTCACAGGCCTCCTGTGTCTGGTATTGCCCATCGTTACTCTGAAATACCGCGGCGCTTCGAGTTAAAGGGCCGGGCATTCATCTCCTCTGAAGATCGGCATGTACTCTTTCCGCAACCGCCTGCGAGCCAATGCTCCTCACACGCGGCAGTTCCGTTTCTTCGAATGCCTCCACAAGATCACAAAGCATCTCTCGCGCCACGCCAGGGACCACATGATGGGGCAAATGCCCGACACCTTCCAGCAATCTGACGATCGGCCCCGGATGCTTCCTGCAAAGCCAATCAATATGCCAGTTCGGTGAAATCACGCGGTCCGCCATCCCGAAGAGAACGTGCAGGGGAAGATCGCCAGGCAGATCTGGAAGGCGCTTCATGTCTCGGTTGAAGGCGCGCAACTCGTCGGCCATCGTGCGGATGGTGATGGGATTGACCACGTGAGCGGCCGGCAGGTCCAAGAGATGAGAAGGCAGGGGATTGGGAAAGGAGGACGACCTCAGGCCCCGATCGAGAAAAAACGCGGGCCACCGACCGACGACGTGCTGGCGGATCAACGGCCCGACCACCGGAGCGACCGCCGATCTAAGCACAATCAGCGGCTTCGATGGCACAGGCGCGCAACATGGGGAAATGAGAAGAAGTCCCCTGACGAGGCCTGGTCTTCTTGCAGCAAGGTGCAGCGCCGCTGCACTGCCGATCGAGTGCGCAACGATCCTCACCTCCGGCAGGTCAAGAGACGCGAGAAGGCGCTCAAGCCAGAAGGACTGTCCCTCAGGTCCACGCTCAGCCGGTGCAGATGGCGTGCTCAGTCCATAGCCGGGCCGGTCGGGAGCAATGATCCGGAAATCGCTGTTGTCGTAGGGAAGCAAAATTTCCTGCGCAAGACTGCCGCAGCCATGCAGGAGGACGACTGGAATTCCATGTGAGTTGCCACCGTCAAGAATGTGAACATCCTGATCTTCAACGTGAATTGTTGTTCCGAACGTCGGCTGGACTGGCTTCACTGACATGAGCCGCATAACGAAAATCAGAGGAAGAAGTTCCGGCCGGTTGCGGGACGGCGCCTACGGCATCGAGCCGTTAGAATAGGATGGAAGGGAGGCCCAGCGCTGCCGCCTTATCTGTGCTACCATCATCGCGGTCTCGAAGCGGAAAGATCGAATGCTCCTTCAGCGTGTCAGTTTCTATGTGCTTCTGGTCCTCGTGACCATTGCGTTCGTCGCCGTCGTGCTACCGTTCTATTCGGCGATATTCTGGGCAGTCGTCCTCGCTATCATCTTCTTCCCGCTTCACGCCCGTATCGAGGCTCGGCTGGGTGGGCGGGGAAACCTTGCTGCAGCGCTGTCTGTATTGATCTGTCTCTGCGTCGTTATCATTCCCGGGCTGATCGTCCTCAGTTCACTCGTCCAGCAGGGCAACCATCTCTATCAACGTATGGACACCGGCGAGATCGACGTCCGGAGCTTTATTCGTAATCTGCAGGAAGCATTACCCTTGTTCCTCCGCGACTGGCTCCAGAGCATCGAGCTGAACGGCGTCGATACGTTTCAGGACCGCGTTTCCTCGGCATTGATGCAGGGCGGCGGCTTTTTTGCCGGACGCGCCCTGAGCCTCGGTCAGAACACACTGCGGTTTTTCGTCACCTTCGGCGTGATGCTCTATCTCCTGTTCTTCATGTTCCGGGATGGGCGCGCCCTTGCCCGCGCCATCAGAAGAGCGCTGCCTCTCAGCGATGCCCATACCCTTCGCTTCACCTCCAAATTCACTTCGGTCGTTCACGCGACGGTGCGAGGCAATATCATCATCGCCATCATCCAGGGTTCGATCGGCGGCATCGCCTTCTGGGCCCTCGGCGTCGAGCCAGCCCTGCTTTGGGGCGTACTGATGAGCTTCCTGTCGCTGCTGCCTGCGGTCGGCGCCGCATTGATCTGGGTGCCGACGGCCATTTACCTGGCCCTGGCCGGCTTTTGGGTGAAGGCGATTGTGCTGGTTGCGGTCGGCGCCCTCGTCATCGGTCTTGTCGATAATCTTCTGAGGCCGCGCCTGGTCGGCAGGGAGACCAAGCTTCCCGACTATGTCGTCCTCATTTCTACCATTGGCGGCATTTCTCTCCTAGGCATCAATGGTTTCGTGATCGGGCCATTGATAGCCGCTCTCTTCATCGCCGCTTGGGGGATATTCGTGGAGGAGGAGGGCACGTCGGATTCCTGACGAAGCGGCCGGTGCATTTAACGATGGCTTCCGGAACTTTCGTCTCCCTGACTGGTTTGATAGATTCGAGCCATCATCATGTCCAGGCCCACTGGTCGGATCCTGATAAGCCCCGTTGAAGATGGGTCGAGGAGTGACCAGGAGGAGCGGGCATAAATGGAGCCGCCTCCTTTCGGAACGACTCTCACCGCAACGTTTGACGTTCCGCTAACCGCACAAGCAGGAGGAAAGACCATGAAAGTGTCAGAGATCATGTCGCGCGATGTAGAAATCGCCAACCCTAATCAGACGATAGCCGAAATCGCGAGATGCATGGCCGACAGGCAGATCGGCTTCCTGCCGGTCGGCGACAACGACCGACTCGTCGGAACGATCACCGACCGCGATCTCGTCGTGCGCGGGCTTGCCGACGGACTCGGGGGCGATGCAAAAGTGCGTGAAGTCATGTCGCGCGATGTCAAATATTGTTTCGAAGACGAAGATGTCGACGACGTGACCCGCAATATGGGGCAGGTCCAGGTCCGCCGCCTTCCCGTTGTCAATCGTGACAAACGCCTAACCGGCGTCATCTCGCTCGGCGATGCGTCCCTGGCGGACACCGCTGCAGCGGGAGCCGGGTTGAAAAAAGTGTCCCGTCCCGGCGGCGCTCATGCACATTAGAGCAGGAATGATTTTGGCCTGAAGCAATCAGCGATCCTATCGCTTGAGATCATTCATCGTTGAGGTGGCAAGCCGACAAGTGCCCCGGTGCAATCTCCTTTTTCACCGGCACTTCCACATGACAGCGGTCCATCGCAAACGGGCATCGCGGATGGAAGTGACAGCCTTTTGGCGGGTTTATCGGGCTGGGGAGTTCGCCATCGACGGGCTTGAACTGCCGCTTGCCGGGTTCGATGCGCGGCACCTCGGCCAAGAGCGCTTTCGTGTAGGGATGATTGGGCCGCCTGAAAACCTCCTCGACGGGCGCCTCTTCGACGATGCGGCCGAGATACATGATCGCAACGCGATCGGAAATATGCTCCACGACGCCGAGATCATGGCTGACGAACAAATAGGTCAGGTCGAGCTTGTCACGAAGTTCCATGAACAGGTTGATCACTTGGGCCTGGATGGAAACGTCGAGTGCGGCGACGCTTTCGTCACAGACGAGGAATTTCGGCTGGACGGCAAGCGCACGCGCAATATTGACGCGTTGCCGCTGGCCACCGGAAAACTGGTGCGGGTATCGCTTTTTCATGGCCGGGTCGAAACCGGCCAGCATCAAATATCTGTCGACATAGGCGTCGCGTTCCGTCGAGCGGGCAAGCCCATGTGTTCGAGGCGCCTCCCAGATAAGCTCCTCGACGGTCATGCGCGGATTGAGAGCCGCCATCGGATTCTGGAAAATCATCTGGCTGGCGAGACCAAACTGATGCTGCTCGCCTTTCGACATGGCGCTTCGATCCATTCCCTTCCAGAGAATCTGGCCCTGGCTCGGCGCGGTGATCCCTGCAATGGCGCGGCCGAGCGTCGACTTCCCGCAGCCGCTTTCACCGACGAGGCCGACAACCTCTCCGGGCCGAATGCTGAGGCTGACATTATCAAGCGCGTGAACGACCGGCGCCGGTTTGGCCAGTTTGAGCTTGAGCGCGATCTTGGCGGCGAGATCGGACTTGGCTCCGAAGCGCTGCGACACGTTCCTCGCTTCGATCAGGGGCGCGGCGATCGCCGTCATCATACTACCTCTTTCGTTACGGGATGAATGCAGCGGAACGAGCGATCGCCATCCGGCATGAGCGCCGGCATGACCAGGCAGCCGTCGGTTGCCCGATCACAGCGCGTACGAAAACTGCATCCCTGTGGGAGGCGGTTGATGGCCGGGGTCATGCCGCGGATCTGGCGAAGCGGCTCTCCGCGTCTGTTTTGCGAAGGAACGGACGCGATCAGACCGGCGGTGTAGGGATGGTGAGGATCTGTCAGAACCTTGCCCACCGGTCCGGTCTCGACGAGGCGGCCGGCATACATGACGGCGATCTCGTCGGCCAACCTTGAAACGATCGCCAGATCGTGGGTGATCCAGATCACCGCCGTATTTCCCTCTTCGGTGAGCTTCTGGAATTCGGAAATGATCTGGCTCTGGATCGTCACATCAAGCGCCGTTGTCGGTTCATCGGCGATGATAAGGTCCGGCTTGTGAAGAAGCGCAATGGCAATCGCCACGCGCTGGCGCATTCCGCCGGAAAACTGATGCGGATAGGCGGCAAGTCTTTCTTCAGGGCTTGGTATTCCGACCAGCGCCAAAGCATCCCGCGCCCGCTGCCGGGCGGCATCCTTCGAGACTCGCTCGTGTGCCTGGACGGCTTCCACCATCTGCGTCCCGACCGTCAGAACCGGATTGAGCGTCATCATCGGATCCTGGAATACCATGGCGATCCGTTTGCCGCGCAGCTGCCGCATCTCTTCGTCCGAATATTTCGCGATGTCGGCGCCGTCGAAGATGACCCGGCCGCCGACAATCCGCCCGGGCTTATCGAGGAGCCGCATGATCGAGAAGCCGGTCACCGACTTTCCGGATCCGGATTCTCCCACAAGACCAAGGACCTTGCCGCGCTCCACCGTGAATGACACATCATTGACGGCGCAAAGGCTGGGCCGTCCCCTGCCGCCGCCGAATTCGGTGACGAGATTGCTCACTTGCAGCAATGGGGTCATGACATGTTCCTCGGGTTGAGGACATCGCGCAGCCGGTCGCCGACGAGATTGATCGCCGCGATCGTGACCAGAAGGGCAATGCCGGGGAAGAAGCTGATCCAGTAGAGGCCCGTCAGAAGATACTGGTAGCCCGTCGAGATCAGCATGCCGAGCGAGGGTTCGGTCACGGATGCACCGAGACCGAGGAAGGACAAGGTTGCTTCGAGGCCGATTGCCCGGGCGATCTGCATGGTGGCGATGACGATGACCGGCGCAAGACAGTTCGGCAGCAGGTGCCTGAAGAGGATGCGCCATCCGGGCAGGCGCAGCATCCGGGCCGCCTCGATATATTCCTTCTCGCGCTCGACCAGAGCGGTGCCGCGCACCGTGCGGGCATAGGTCGCCCACTCGGCGATGATTAGTGCGATCACGACGTTGGGCACGCCCTTGCCGAGCACGGCGAGCATCATGAGCGCCATTAATATGGTGGGAAAAGAGAGCTGCAGGTCGACGAGCCGCATCATCGCGGTTTCCGTGCGCCCTCCCATGTAGGCCGCGAACAGTCCGGCCGAGGTTCCGATGATGGCAGCAGCGAAAGCCGACAGAACGCCCACCAGCAACGAGGTGCGCAGGCCATAGAGGATGCCGGACAGAATATCGCGGCCCTGGCTGTCGGTACCGAGGTGATAGACAAGCCCGGTCATGGATTCCGACCCCGGCGGCAGTCGTCCATCCATGATGTCGAGCTGCATCAAATCATAGGGGTTTTGCGGAGAGATCCATGGCGCGAACAGCGCCAGGCAACAGATGATCACCAGCGTGAGGAAGGCGATCGCGGCTGCCGGAGAGCTGAAGAAATCCGCGATCCCTTTCGACAGACGACTGGGTTCGGGCGTTGGAGCACTCGTGTCTTGGGTGTTTGGTTCGGCCATGGGGTCAAGCCTTTCCTTCCAGCCGGACCCGCGGATCCAGAAGGGTATAACAGATATCGATGATGAAGTTGAGGACGACGAAGAGCAGCACCATCATCATCAGGTAGGCGACGATGACGGGGCGATCGAGAAGGTTGATCGAGTCGATGATGAGCTTGCCCATGCCAGGCCACGCAAAGATGCTTTCGGTGACGACCGAAAAGGCGATCAGTGACCCGAACTCGAGACCGATGATGGTCACCACCGGGATCATCAGGTTCTTGAGAACGTGCACGGAAATGATCCGCCGCTCTCGCAATCCCTTGGCACGGGCGAATTTCACATAGTCCTGAGGAAGGACCTCCTGCACGCCGGCGCGGGTCAGCCGAAGAATGAGCGACGTCTTGAACAGAGCCAGGTTGAAGGCGGGCAATAGAAGATGCCTGATGCCGTCCCCGGTCAGAAACGACCATTGTACGCCGAGCAGTTCTTGCGTCGGGCCACGGCCATTCGTCGGCAACCAGCCAAGCTCGACGGAAAACACCATGATCAACATGAGGCCGACCCAGAAGGTCGGAAGCGAGAAGCCCAGGATCGAGCCGCTCATGATGAGCTTGGAGGAAATCCGATTGGGGTAGAGCCCTGCATACAGCCCAAGCGGCAGGCCGAACAGCAGCGCGATGCCGAGAGCCGTGATCGCCAGTTCGAGCGTCGCCGGCAGACGTTCGAGGATCAGACCCAGCGCCGGCCGCCCATAAACGAAGCTGTTGCCGAAGTCCCCGTGCAGAAGTCCTTGGAGAAACAGCAGATATTGTTTCCACAGCGGCTGATCCAGACCGTAATGCGCGATGACGAGTGCCCGCTCCGCCTGGTTGGCGTCCGGGTTGATCAGGATGTCGACCGGGTTGCCGATCACATTGACGCCGATGAAGACAATGATCGTCATCGCGACAACGACGAACAGCGCCTGTATCAACCGCCTGATAATGGATGTGACCATTGAACCTCTCCCTACAGCGCCACGCGTCTTTTTCGAGAGCCGCAAAGGCGCTGTAACATTTGAATCTAGTCGACGGAGATCGCCATCCCGTCGCGCTGCGGATCGGCCGCGCCTTTCGAGAGGCCGCCGTCAATCTTGATCGCGTGGACTGCGGCGAACGCATATGTCTGCGGCGAACGCGCCACCTGGTAGCCCTGCGCCCGCAGCTCCTCTTCAACAGAGTGTCGAATGCGATTGCAGATGTCGATCGTGTTTGACACCCCTACGATCCTTGGCGCCGAGACGGCTTCGAGCACGGACATGTCGAAATCGATCATGTTCATCAGGCATTGCGCAACGGCGGGCGCGATATAGCTGCCGCCTGGCGCTCCGATGACGATGCTGGGCTCGTCGCCCTTGAAGACGATCGTCGGTGCCGCCGAGCTGGGACGTCGCTTGCCGGGCGCGATGGAGCCGGGCTTGCCCGGAAGCGGATTAAAGCGGCTCATCGTGCCATTGTACATGAAGCCGAGGCCATCGGTGATCGCGCCAGAGGGACTGCCGAGGGTGTGGGTCATCGCGACGGCATTGCCGTCCTTGTCGATCACCGAGATGTGGGTGGTGTCGCGCTGCGAGCTATCAAGACGCGAAACACTGGCGATCTCGCCCGCCTTGATCGCGTCGGCATGGGTCTTTGCATGCTCTTTCGACAACAGCTTTTCATAAGGCACGTCGACATAGGCGGGATCGCCCATATGCGCGTCCTTGTCGATCGTCATTCGCTTCATCGCTTCAAACAAGATGCGGACATGTTCGGCGCTGCTATGCTGCAGCGAGCCGACATCGAACTGCTCCATGATGTGCAGGAGTTCCAGCATCGGGAAGCCCGAGCCTGGCGGAGGCGAGGTGGCGATGCGGTTGTCGCGGTAGTCGCCCCAAACCGGCTCTACCTTCGACAATTCGTAACGCGCCAGATCCTCCCGATCGATCAAGCCGCCATTTGCCTTGAAATCGCCGGCGATCTGTTCGGCCAGTTCGCCGTGATAGAAGATGTCCGAGCCGCCGCTTCGCGCGACGCGTTCGAGGGTCTGTGCCATGTCCTTGTTGACGAGCAGGTCGCCGACATTCTTGAGCGTGCCGTCGTCGTGGAAATAGGTTCTCCGGCCCGTTTCGGAAAAGCGCAGCTTGTCGAGCGTGTTGGCAAAACCGTCATTCGACTGGTCCTTGACCCAATACCAGTGCATGTGGTTTCGGATCATGAAACCGTTACGGGCCAGGCGGATGGCCGGCTTGACGAGATCGGCCCAATCGAAGGTGCCGTAGTCGCGTAGCGCGGTCTCATAGCCCTTTAGCGAGCCGGGAGTGCAGACGGCAAGGTAGCCGATATCGGAAATATTGCCTTCAAGCACGTAGCCGAAGCCGTCGCGGCTCTGGTGCTTGATCTTGTCGAGCCACATGTCCGGCGCAGCCTTCAACGGCGCGCGCGCATAAAATTCGAGGATCTCGTGCACGCCCTTTTTCGGCATATAGACATGCATGGAGCCGAAGCCGCCGATGCCGGCCATCTGCGGGTCGACCACACCTTGGACGAAAGCACAGGCAAGTGCTGCGTCGATGGCATTGCCGCCGCGTTCGAGAACTTCCGCGCCGGCTTCGACTGCCTCCGGCTGAGGCGCCACGATCGTTGCATTTCTCATTTCGCGCGACGGCCCTCCAGTACCTTTGCCAGGAAGGTCTTGACGTGACCGAGAACCTTCATCCGGTCGTGAGAGACGCCCGGAACACGATCGAATGTCACATCGACACCCGCTTTGCGGAATGAGCTCGCCAAGGCGGCAAGGCGCTCTGGCCGGGTTTTGCCGGCGTCGTTTGCGCCATCCATATAATATTTGCCGCCCGGCTTGTGGGTGATTTCCCAGGTCTCCAGATCGGCGTCGCCGACGATCATATGCACCGGCACCTTGGCGAGATCCTCGGGCCGGAAGGCCTTGCCGAAGCGTGCCTCCAGATCCCGAATGCCGACCCACCAGTCACGCGTCGGATCCAGAAGGGTGACGGAACCAGGTGCGCCGATCGATGCCGCCCAGAGTTTTTCCGGATGCAGGATGGTGAAACGGTGCACGAAATGCCCGCCGCCGGAGAAGCCGAACATGGCGAATTTCGACCAGTCCTGGCGGTATTTGTCGGCCATCTCCGCGACCATGGCAAGGACGACCTGATCGTAGCGGATGTCGCCTTCCTCAAGAAACTTGTAGCCGGAACGCGCACCATCGCCGAGAACGCCAACCGGGAAGATCGGGCAAAGGATGGCGCAGTCGTTGTAGAGTCCGAATTCGGCAAAACCGTCGCGGAAGTCGATGGCCGACGTGCGCCCGGTGCCGTGGACCGCGACTAGGAGGTCGAGCTTGCGGCCGTCTGCCGCCGTCGGCGGCACATAAAGCACCATATGGAGGCGGGGATCGGCCTGAGAGGCGAAGATGGCCGTCTGGCCATAGTCATAGATGGCCTTCGCCCGGACGACGGCTTCGCCCGTTCCAAGTTCCTGCATGAATGTCTCCTGGGAGATGAAGAAAGGGTGGCCTCGGGGCGGACCCATGCTGCTGTTTTAAACCGCGCCGCATCGATTGGATCGATGCGACGCACTTCAAGTCTCTATTGGATGCGTGTCGCCCAAAACCGCTGCGCGCTTTGGGCGCCATGCATCAGTCCGCCGGCTTCACGTCGTAAGCGAGCGTATATTTGTCGCCGCGGGGGGTGTAGGACACGGTCTTCTTTGCGCCCAGCACGACGTTTTCGTAATGCATTGGGAGGAGCCAAAGGTTGTTGAAGGTCTCGGTCGACAGCTCCTCGAGAAGGGGCGCGCGTGCAGCTTCATCGAGTGTCGAACTCGCCTTGGCCAGCACCTCGTCGATCTTCGGATCGGACACGCCGCCGCCGTTATATCTGCCGGTCCCCTTTTTCTCGTCGCGCGTCGCGACGAGCGCGACAGTCGGATTGGTGGTTTCGCCGGTGTTCACACCCCAGGAGCCGAAATAGGTGCTGTAGGTGCCCTTTGAATAGGCTTCCGAATACATCGACCAGGGCAGGACCTCGACTTTCGATTTGATGCCGATGCGCGTGAACATCTGGCCGACCGCCTGCAGAACTTCGGCATCCTTGACGTAACGGCCAGAGGGGCCATGCAGGGTCAGGCTGAAGCCATCCGGATAACCGGCCTCAGCCAGAAGCGCCTTGGCTGCAGCAGGATCATAGCCCACCTTCTCGACTTTTTCGGAATAGCCCGCATAGCCTTGGACGACGAATTGGTCGGCCACCGTGCCATTCTTCTGCATGACGCGGTCGACGATTGCCGGCCGGTTGATCGACATCAGCATTGCGCGACGCACCCGTTCATCCTTGAGCGGGTTCTTGTCGAGATCGGAACCATCCGCAGCCTTCACGAAAGGTGAAACATCGCGGCTGATATCGAGCCCAAGATAGACGAAGCGGGAAGATAGGCCGTTGATGACTTGCAGATTATCGCTCGCTTCGACGCGTGCCATTCCATCGGCAGGAAGAGTTTCGACAATGTCGATCTCGTTGGAGAGAAGCGATGCCAGACGGGCGCCGTCATCGGGCAGGAAGCGCAGCGTGACGTTCGACCAGTGCGAGGGGCCACCGAAATAGCCGTCATTGCGCTTCAAGGTCAGGTTGCTGCCTGGCGAATAGGAGACGAAGGAATAGGCCCCGGTTCCGATTGCACATTTGCCGTTGTCGAAATCCTGGACCGGCGCCTCCTTGCAATCGGCGCTGATAATGCGAATTCGGCTGACGGAATTCAGCAGGATCGGATCCGGAACCTTCGTCTCGACGACGATGGTATAGGGATCCGTGGCCGTGACATTGACAATATTGCGGGTGTAGGAAGCAAAGCTCTGGCTGGGCTTGTCGCGGGCACGCAGAAGCGAAGCGATGACGTCATCGGCGTTGAACTCGCTGCCGTCATGGAATTTCACGCCCTTCCGCAGCTTGAATTCCCAGTGGCTTGGGTCGACGACCTTCCATTCGGTGGCGAGCTCCGGAGCATTTGCCGAGGTTCCCGTGAGGTTTATGAGGCTGTCCCAGATATGGCGCGAGGTCGCATTGTTTGGCGCCGAACTGTCTTCATGGGGATCCAGCGTCGTCGGCGTCGTCGACATCCCGATCGTCAGCGGGGCTTGCTGTGCGACGACCATTGCAGGAATAGCAATCGTTCCGAGCAGCCCGATCGCTGCCCGCGTCAATGTTTTTGCGGCCATTTCATCCATCCCGGTTTAGCGTTTTTGGGCCGACCTTGCTTGGTCGGTGCGAGCAGGTTCCCGTCCGCTCTTGACACAAATTGGTAAGGGGGCCTCAAGGGGGCTGTCAAACGGAAAACAAGCGCGTTACGATAGGCGTAACTTGAAAGTCTGCCAATCCTTCGACCTTGGTCGCGGAGAAACTTCTGGTCTTATGGACAAAAGACAACCATCAAAAACCGATACCGTGCAATCTGTTGATGTCTGCATTGACGTATTGCTGAATGTCGCCAAAAACCCGGATATCAGACTGACTGAGGTGGCGCAGAACCTCGGGGAAACCAAGCCGAGAATTTTGCGCATGTTACGCACACTGGAACGGCGCGGCCTGGTGCGGAAGAGCGATACGGGCACTTATCGGCTGGGGACGACTGCGATCATTCTCGGGACCGCTGCCTCGACACAGGTTGATCTGGTGCGAATAGCCAATCCTATCCTTGAAGAAGTCGGCCAAAAGGCGAACGAAACGACCCAGCTCAGGATCATCGACAATGGAGAATCCCTGTGCATTGCAAAGTTCGAACCGATGCGCGACTTGCGGGTGCAGGCGATGATCGGTCGAAGACGGCCGCTCACGGCCGGCTCGTACAAGGTGCTTCTCGCCTATCTCCACCCCCAGGTGCAGTTGCAAATGATCCCGGAGACTTTGCCGCGGCTGACCAAGCGCACGATCACGGATCGTGGCAAGCTGGTTGCTGAATTGGATAAAATCCGCCGCCAGGGATTTTGTGTGAGTTATGGTGAAGTCAGCGAGCAACTCGTCTCCGTCTCAGTGCCGGTTCTGGCATTCGACGGGTCCGTGATCGCCGCGGTGAATGTCGGCGCCCCGGCCTTCCGCACACAAAAAAGCGACGTCGACCGCTTCATCGTTCTGCTGAAGGAGGCCTCCAGCAAGATATCCGCCCGGCTGGGATGGTAGAAGTTTTCGTTGCGCGCCATGCGGAAAGGCCCCTTCTTTAGGCAAACTCAGGGGAAAAGATCGGGGAGTTCGGCGCGTGCGATGCGTCGCAATCTGACCGCTTCTGCCATGTCTATCGAGCGATAGGGAAACCGCAAGCGGGTGCCCACGGGTCCCCAATTGCCGATCGCACTCAAAAGTTTGTCGAGAGCGGCGTTCGAATAGCCAAATTCCTGGCGAAAGGGGACGATATGCGCGTCCATAAACGTGCAGATGCGTCGCTCCAGATCGAGTGCGGCGTCTATATCGTTTCGCATCGAGACCGTCCAGGTCTGAGCACCGCGGGGACTAAGGCAGGCCACGTTGGAAAAAGAGCCTGCTGCCACACCTTCCTTGGTGCCGGTTGCGAGATGATGGCCGGGGACGAAGAGCGACAGCCCGGACAGATACAGGCGCGCCTCGACATACCAGCAAGCGTCGCCATCGGCGAGCTTGATGCCGATCACCTCAGACACCGCCGCGCAGACCATGCCGAGGTCCTTTGGCGCCAGCACCCGTTTTGCATGCGGCGGATTGTAGAGGATGAGCGGAATGCCGTCGGCAGCCTCGGCCGCTCGTTTGAGGAAGTCGACCGCTTCGGCATCGTTGAGCGGCCACCAGTCGGGCAATATGACCTGAATGGCGCGGGGATCGAGCACGGCGGCGCGGCGGACGCGATTGAGCATGATCAGCGGGTCGGGCTGGCAGGCGCCGATGACGAATGGCGTTGAAGATGCCTTGCAGCGTTCGGCCAGCATTGCCTGGATGCTGTCAAACTCCGCCTCCGTCTGATTGTGGAATTCGCCGGCAGTGCCGTTCGAATAGATACCATCGACGCCGGCATCGATGAGGATGTCGATCTCTTCACCAAGCTTGTCGAATTCGATGCTGTCATCGGCTGCGATCGGCAGAAGCAGGCTCGCCCAATTTCCGCCGATGGCGGGACGCAGCGTCTTCGCATTCATCTCTTGTTTCTCCGATGGATGACGGATCAGTTGAGGTCGTCGCGGATGCAGGCCTTGAGGTGGCCGGGCGCGACTTCACGCAATTGCGGAATCGTACCGGCACAGGCCTCGAGCGCGCTCGGACAGCGCGTGCGAAAAATACATCCGCTCGGCGGATTGGCCGGACTTGGAATATCGCCTTTCAAGATCTGCCTGTTACGGCGGGCGTCCGGATCGGGCGAGGGAATCGCCGAGAGCAGCGCGCGCGTATAGGGATGCTGCGGTCTCGCATAGAGATCGGCACTTGGTGCGATTTCCATAATGCGGCCGAGATAAAGCACGATCACCCGGTCGCAGATATATTCGACGACGGCAAGGTCATGCGAGATGAACAGCATGGTCAGGCCAAGCTGCTGCTGCAGGTCGCGCAGCAGGTTGATCACTTGCGCCTGGATCGACACGTCGAGCGCCGAAACCGGCTCGTCGGCCACGATGAATTCGGGCGCCAAGGTCAGCGCACGGGCAATGCCGATGCGCTGGCGCTGGCCACCGGAAAATTCATGCGCGTACCGATTGATCGCATCGGCGGGCAGGTCGACCTTTGCCAAGGCCGACCGCGCCCGCTCGAGCCTGTCGCGGGCTGTTCCGATCCCTTGGATCTTCAGGCCTTCCGTCAGGATCTCGCCGATCGTCATGCGCGGCGACAGGCTGGCGAAGGGGTCCTGGAAAATATACTGCATGCGCGGCCGTTGCCGTCTGAGCGCGGAGGCGGAAAGTGCGGTGAGCTCCGTCCCGTCGAAACGGACGCTGCCGGACGACGGTTCGACGAGGCGAAGGACCGAACGCCCGATCGTGGTCTTTCCGCTGCCGGATTCGCCGACAAGCCCGACGACTTCACCCTTGCCGATATCGAAGGAGATGCCCTCAAGAATATTCAGCCGCGTGCCACGGGAGGTATAATGTTTCGAAAGGTCGCGGACGGAGAGCAGCGGTGCGCTCATCTAGATCTCCTGCCATCTGATGCAGCGGCTGCGATGCTGCGGATTGACCTGTTCGAGCGCGGGAACGGCGACGCGACAGGCTTCGATCGCGAATTTGCAGCGCGGGGAAAAGGCGCAGCCGCTCGGCATGTTCATCAGGCTCGGGACCATGCCGGGAATGGCCGCAAGCTTTTCGCCGGCCAGCTTCATCCGCGCCGCATCGCCAAGGCGCGGCATGGAGGCGAGAAGGCCCATGGTGTAGGGGTGCTTGGGATTGCGGAAAACCTCGCCGACCGGCCCTTCTTCGACGATCCGGCCGGCATACATCACCGCCACGCGATGGGCGATTTCGGCGACGACGCCGAGATTGTGGGTAACGAACAGCATGGCCATGCCGCGCTCGCGCTGCAGCTTGAGGAGCAGGTCGAGAATCTGCGCCTGGATCGTCACGTCGAGCGCCGTTGTCGGCTCGTCGGCGATCAGCAGCGCCGGATCGCAGGCGAGCGCCATGGCGATCGTCGCGCGCTGGCGCATGCCGCCCGACAGTTCGTGCGGATATTGGCCGGCGCGGCGTCGGGCATCCGGTATGCCAACGCTTTCAAGCAACGCGACGGCTGCGTTCATCGCCGCCTTGCGGTCGCGACCGCGATGGATGCGGATCGGCTCGGCGATCTGGTCGCCGATGGTGAAGACAGGATTGAGGCTCGACATCGGCTCCTGGAAGATCATGCCGATGTCGTCGCCCCTGATCCTGCGCATGCTTTCTTCGTCGAGGGAGACGAGATCGCGGACCGTGCCGTCCCTCGTCGCAAGGCGGATGCTGCCTGCAGCGATCACGCCGATGTTGCGGGTGAGCAGCCGCATGATGGATAGGCTGGTGACCGACTTGCCGGAGCCGGATTCGCCGACGAGCGCAAGCGTCTCGCCGGCGGCAACAGTCAGGTCGATATTGTTGACCGCCGTTATCTCGCCGCCGCGGATGCGGAAGATCGTTCGCAATCCCTTGATGTCGAGCACGGGTTCGGCGGTCTGTCCCATCAGCTGGCTCAGTTCAGCAGACCGGCTGCACGCAGGATCTCATCGATCCGCGCGGTTTCGGCTTCGTTGAGGGAGGCACGCGGCCGCGGCATGACGGCAGAATCAATGATGCCGAGGCTGCGCATGGCGGTCTTGAAGGCGCCGATGCCGGCTGCGCCGCCGCTGACGCGGCCCTGCGCGACCCAGACGATTTCGAACAGGCGGCAGAGACGCTCCTGTTCCTTCTTCGCCGCAGTCCAGTCGCCGCGCTGGGCAGCATTCCAAAGGCGGACATAGCCGTGCGGATCGACATTGGCGATACCAGGAACGACGCCATGGGCGCCCATCAGCAGGGCGGTGTCGACGACGATCTCGGAACCGGTCATCAGGAAGACGTCCTTGTGTTCGGCAAGATCGAGGAGCGCGTAGCGGAAGTTGCCGTCGTCGCCGCTAGAATCCTTGAGACCGATAATCGCGCCTTCCCTGGCAAGCGTGACGACGGTCTGGCGCTGCAGCTTGACGTGCACGCAGACGGGAATGTCGTAGGCGACCAGGGAAACATCCACCGCGTCGCGGATATAACGGAAGTGGTCGAGGATCTCGGACTGGCTAGTGACGGTATAGAATGGCGCCGTCACCACGACCGCATCGGCGCCGGCCGCCTTTGCCACCTTCGCATGGGTGATGACGCGATCCGTGGTCGGATCGATGACGCCGACGATCAGCGGCACGCGGCCATTCACCACCTTGGCTGAATGTTCGATGATGTCCCGCCGGGTCTTTTCGTCATGGAAGATCACCTCGCTCGTCGAGCCGAGCACGAACACACCATGGCAGCCGGCATCGATCAGATGCTCGAGCACGCGTGTATAGGATGGGTAGTCGACGGTGAGATCGGGATTGAGCGGTGTTACGACGGGAGGGACGACACCCTTGAATTTGGTCATTTTCGTTTCTCTCGATTGTCAGTTCAGTTCGGCGCGCGGGTCGAAGGCATCTCTGAGGCCATCGCCAATGAAGTTGATTGCCAGGACGGCAAGGATCAGCGCGGCGCCGGGAAAGAGCCATTGCCACGGATATTGTTCGAGCACGGCGGTCGAGCGGGCCGCGTTCAGCATGTTGCCCCAGCTTGCGGCGGGCGGGGCGATACCGAGACCGAGAAAGGACAGCCCCGCCTCGAGCAGGATGGCATTGGCGATCTGCAGCGTTGCATAGACCACGAGGATATCGATCGAGTTCGGCAGGCCGTGGCGAAAGAGCAGATGTCCGATGCCGGCGCCCATGCCGCGGGCGGCCATGACGAAGTCGCGTTCACGCAGTTCCAGCAGCCGCGAGCGGATCATGCGCGCAAGCAACGGCCACGAGAGCAGCGAGATGACGAGCACCGTCGGCCAGATGCCGGTGCCGGCAATCGAGGCGAGCACAAGCAGGAAGATCACGGGCGGTAGGGTCATCACCAGATCGACGAAGCGCATCGAGACGGCGTCCGTCCAGCGCCCTGCAAGCGCCGAGATTGCCCCGAAGAGAAAACCGATGACTGCCGAAAGCGCGGTCGATGCGACCGCGACCAGCAGCGAAATCCGGCCGCCTTCGAGCACGCGCGCGAAGACGTCGCGGCCGACGCCGTCGGCTCCGAACCAATGCATTGCCGTCGGGCCGCTATTCATCGCCAGAAGATCGATGTCGTTCGGCCGGAAAGCCCACCACAGCGGATAGGAGAGGATCAGCAGCAGCATGGGAATGGCAATGCAGACGCCGGCAACGGCTGCGCGATTGAGCAGAAACCGACTGAAGGCGCGGGCAAGTGGTCCGGGGCTGCGGCGTTCGGAAGAGCGTGCCAGCATGATCAGCCCACCTTGATGCGCGGGTCGACGACCGCATAGGTGATATCGGTCAGAAGATTGACGACGATAACGCAGGTGCCGATGACGAGCGTCGCGCCCATGATGACGGGGTAGTCGCGGGTCTGCACGGCATCGACGAGCAACAGACCCATGCCCGGCCAGTTGAAGACGCTCTCGATGAAGATGGCACCGCCGATTGCAAGCCCGATGGTGGAGCCGATCAGCGTGACGATCGGCAGAAGCGCGTTGCGTAAGGCATGCTTGGTGATGACCCAGACCTCGCGAACGCCCTTGGCGCGGGCGGTGCGCACGTAATCCTGGTTCAGGACTTCGAGTAGCGAAGCGCGCATGTAACGCATGATCAATGCGGCTTGCGCGACAGACAGAAGTGCCGCCGGCAGGATCAGATGGTGGAGGAGATCGCCCACCGAGAATTCCTCGCCCGGCGTCAGCATGCCGCCTGATGGCATCCAGTGCAGGCGCACGGAGAAGATATAAAGGCCGATCAGCGCGCTGAGGAAGGCCGGGCTCGAAATGCCGGCAAGCGCAACCACCGACAAGGAGAGATCGGCCAGCGAATTGCGGCGGACGGCACCGATCACCCCGAAGGTAATGCCTGCGACGATGGCAAAGGCAAGTGCGGTGCCCATCAAGAGCACTGTCGGGCCGATCCGTGACAGCACTAAAACCAGAACCGGCTGATCGAGACGCTTGATCGAATAGCCGAGATTGCCGGTCAGCGCCTGCTGCAACCAGCCCAGATACTGCACCGGCAAGGGCTGATCGAGCCCGAGGCTTCGGCGCAGATCGGCAAGGTCTGACGGCGACATCGGCAGGTTCGGATCGATATAGGCATCGATCGGATCGCCGGGTGTCAGGCGCAGCAGCAGGAAGATCAGCATGCTCAGGGCGACGAGCATGCCTATTCCTATGATCAGGCGTCTGAGACTGTATTGGAGCATCGGCAATCCGTCTGTCGGGCCGTCTTGTCAGGTCGCCTTGTCAGGGTGGCCGAGGCCACCCTCAAGGCTTTGGGGAAGACGCCTATTCGGCGATCGACCATTTCTGCGGGTTGGCCTGGTAGGGGCCGCCGCCCGGCGCAGGCGTCCAGACGAAATCCTTCACTTTGGTCGAGACGATGCCGTAGCGGTTTGCCACCCAGAGCGTCGCCCAGGGCAGGTTCGTGTTCATTACCTTGCAGACGTTCTGGTAGGCGGCATCCCGCTTGGTGCTATCAGGCTCGGCCAAGGCACTGTCGAGCGCCTTGGTCAGGTCAGGCATGCGAACCCTGGCGACGTTCGGTCCGGCCGGAGGGATCTGCTTCTCGTTGAGGCCGACATTGATGCTTCCGGCATCCGGCCCGTTCTGCAGCCCGGCATAAACCAACTGGAACTGGGCAATATCCGGCGTCGCATTGAGCACGATGCTGTTATAGGTCGGCGCATCGACGGCGCGCGGGACGATGTTGATGTCGACCTGGGCAAGCATCGCCTGGACTGCGGCAAGCACGTTGGTGGCAAGCGGCGTGGTGTAATAGGTCAGAAGCGTGATCGGCTTGCTGCCATTGATC
Organism: Rhizobium aouanii; assembly: GCF_037002925.1. Classification (NCBI taxonomy): domain Bacteria; kingdom Pseudomonadati; phylum Pseudomonadota; class Alphaproteobacteria; order Hyphomicrobiales; family Rhizobiaceae; genus Rhizobium; species Rhizobium aouanii. Next base: position 99,047 of record NZ_JBAMYD010000009.1, on the reverse strand, counting down.
TGGTCCCAGCCGGCTTCCGTCAGCAGTTGCTTGGCCTTCTCGGGGTCGTAGGCGTAGGTGTCGATGCCCTGAGGTATCAGCTGTTCGGCGACATAGGCGCAATTGGCGGGCTTGGCCGCACCGCCATAGAGGCTCTGGATGATGGCATCGCGATTGATCGCGTACATCACCGCCTGGCGGACGCGCACGTCCTTCCAGAGTGGGGAATCGTGATTGAAGCCGAGATAGTTGACGACGAAAGAGTTGCCTTCGATGACCTTAAAGTCCTTGTTGTCCTTGAAGGTCGGCACGTCGTTGGAATCGACATAGGTGAACTGGATTTCGCCGGATCTCAGCGCGGCGATCGCTGCGGCCGGGTTGGCGAAATAGCGATTGATGACGCGTTCCAGTGCGGGTTTGCCACCGCGATAATCGGTGTTTGCGGCAAGTTCGACATATTGATCCGAAACGTATTTGGTGAATTTGAACGGACCGGTGCCGATCGGAGCAGTGGACCACCAGGTGTTCTTCGCCAACTGGTCGGCCGGAATCGAGGAGAGCGCATGCTCGGGCAGCATCATCACCTTGGTCATTGTGTCAGGAAAACTGCTGCTGGGGGCGCTGAGCTTGATGACAACAGTGTGATCGTCCGGGGTCTCGACGGATGATATGCCCTTCAGCCGGGCAGCGAGAACCGACCCGGTTTTCGCATCCATCGCAAGGGTCATGGTGAACTTCGCATCCTTGGTGGTGAACGGTTTGCCGTCATGCCATTTGGCGTCCGACAGCTTGAATGTGTAGGTCATCTGGTCCGGGCTGACCTCGTAGGAGCTTGCCAGCGCGCCGACAACCTTCTGCAGCTTCTCGTCATAGGTGATCAGCGGTTCGTAGTAGACGCTGAGCCAGGTGAAGCCAGCGGTCGCGGCGAGCGGATTGAAGTTGCCCTGGAAGCCTCCGGGGCCGACATCGAAGCCGCCAGACAGCGTGGCTGCCTGAGCCTCAGCTGCAACGCCCGAAACGACAAGAGCCGGAACGGCAGCCGTCGACAGCAGGGCGCCAAGCGCAATAACGGATAGTCTAGACAGTCTTTTCATGTGTTCCTCCCACGTTTGAACTTGTCTTGTTGTTGGCAATCACCCGGGCAATGCCTTCGTAGTGACGATCCAGGCGTCTGCGCGCCTCCTCCAGATCTTTTGCCTCGATCGCATCGACGATCGCGGCATGGTCGCGCCACGTCGCCATCGGATCGGCATTTTCGAGATTGACGAAATCCGACGCCTTGTAGAAGGCGAGCCAGAAGACATCGATCAGCCGCACCAGCGTTTCATTGTCCTGGCAGCGAAACAGCAGTCGATGGAACAGCTGGTCGTCTTGCGCAAAGGTTTCGCCCCGCTCGGCATGGGCGCGCATCCGATTGACGGTGGCGCGCAGTTCGGTGATGTCCTCTTCCCCGATCACGTCGATCGTTTTGCCGATCAATCCCACTTCCAGCGTACGCCGGATTTCGAGGACCTCCTCGATCTGCCGCAGGGCGCCGCCGAGGCCGTAAGCGAGGTTGTCGAGAAGCGGCTCGAAGGAAAAGGCCTTCACGAAGATACCGACGCCGCGCCGCGTCTCCAGCACGCCGAGCGATTCCAACGCCTTTATGCCTTCCCTCAGCGAATTGCGGCTGACACCGAGCTGGGTGGCGAGCTCTCCTTCCGCCGGAAGCAGGGTTCCGGGCGCAAGACCATTGTCATCGATATAGGCGCGCAGACTTTCCTGCACGGAGACATGCAACAGCGGGGCGCGCGTCAGCGGCTTCATCGATTTCAATGTCATGCCCCGGTCACTTTCCCGCATCGCCGATAAACGTGCATGTTACATATCGACTTGTAGGATATCTGTCAAACGGACATGTTAGACGGCTGATATGGAACCGGCTCGAAGCCGGTTTAAGCCGGTCGTTTTTGGGCACCAGAAGGACAACAGAAACAGCATATTTTGCTGGAATTACTTCATTGGAGGCGTTGATCGACCTCTGGAGAGTGGGCCACCACCCGGTTGCGGCCGCTCTTTTTCGCAAGGTAGAGGGCCGCATCCGCTTGTCGCTGCATGTGCTCTGCTGACACGAGTTCACCGTTTTGCCTCGATATCGCTAGTCCGATGCTGACAGTAACCCAGGGACCGACGCGGGAGGTAGGATTTGGAAGAGACGCAGCTTCTACTCGGCTGCGAATTCTCTCAGCGACCAACCCGGCCTCTTGTTCATCAGAGCCAGGGAGAAAGACGAGAAACTCTTCGCCCCCGTACCGGGCGACCTGGTCCCGCTCATCTCTTATACTGCTCTGAATAATGCCGGCAACTTTCACCAGGCAGCGGTCGCCTTCGGCATGTCCAAGATTATCGTTGAGGTGCTTGAAGTCGTCGATATCGCACATCAGCATCGCCGCGCCGCTCGTTCGTTTCAGGTCCTCGTTCCAGAAATGATTTAGCGTTTCCATCATCGAACGCCGGTTGGCGACACCCGTCAGCGGGTCGGTCCGCGCCAGCAATTCCAGCTGCGAGTTGGCGTCGGTAAGCTCCGCGAGGCGACTCCGATCTCGCAACTCGAGCAGGAAAGTCTTCTGAGCGAAGATGGTGGCGGTGCGTCGGGCAACAACGGTTGCAGCCACACCGCTGGCGAAAAACAGCGTCCCGGCCAGAGCACTTCCCACTTCGATGCCCGGATTGCGCAGTTGAAACACAAGGTAGATACCGAGGGCAACAGCGCCGATCGCCATCGCCCAACCGAGTGGAATCGGAAATATGATAATGGCAGTGACGGCCACAAAAAGCATGATGGTCAAATGCCGCTCGTAAAACTCGCCACCGGTATTAACGCCCACCAAGGCGACGGACAGGAGAATGAGAAAAACAGCAGAGAGGAGGAAAACTCCCTGCGTCCACAAAGCATGCGGCCGCAGAAAGGCTATCGCGGCGACAAGAGCCGCGGGGGGAAGGATAGACGCTGGCCAAAGCATCGACATGACGGTTTCGATCGGAAGCAAGATCGCGTTGAGGCCCAAGGTCAGGACGTCGAGCACGATAACCCAAACCATCCACGCGCGGATGATCTTGGCAGTCCGCGGCCAGGAGCGTTCGCCAAAAAGCTGGGCCAGTTCCCCATTGAGGCGGATATCACGCGTGCGTCCACCGAGCAGGCGCTCGACTTGCTCTACAATGGCCGGGCTCAACCTCTGAAGAGGTTTCCGCGAAGACGCCCTTACCGATTTGATAGGAGCTGTGGTTCGCTCGGTATCCATGTGCCGGATCTAGGGAGCAGACGACCGGAGGCAAGACGAGCCGCGAATTCCGCCCCAAAAGACGATATGCTTGCCCTAATGATTTTGTACCAGGGGACGACAGTATGTCGTTAACGTGTCATATCGGGTCAAAGTCTCACGTCGGCATCTATGACCGGACAATACGGGCCTTTTGACCGGCGGCCGTAATGGGAGTGGCAGTTGCTCAACTGAGCGCGACAGGGTTTTGCGCAAATCCGCCCGCCGACCATCCGGCGAGCCACCTTTTACTCAGTCAGTTAATACTGCTTGACCGCGGTGATATCGCATTCCATATGTTGATAGCATAATCATCAGTATTCAGGGAGTGCAATCGATGGCTGCAGTTACAATACGCAATTTGTCTGACGAGACACATCGTGCCTTGCGAGTGAGGGCAGCTCATCACGGCCGCAGTACAGAAGCAGAAATCCGTGACATCCTAGAAACAGCGGTACGGCCAGCTGAGCGCGTCATGTTGGGCTCGTTGCTAGCATCGATCGGCCGCGAGGCAGGGCTTTCCAACAACGACGTGGATAATCTGCAGCTAGTCCGAGACAAAGCAGCTGCGGAACCTATGAGTTTCGAATGATCCTGATCGATACCAACGTCATCTCGGAGCCATGGAAGCCCACACCCGATAATCATGTGCTGGCGTGGATCGATGCTCAAGCAGTGGAAACGCTGTTCGTTTCGGCGATTACAGTCGCTGAGTTACGATTCGGCATTGCCGCGATGCCTAGTGGAAGACGAAAGACCGTCCTCTCCGATCGACTAGAACAGGAAGTTCTGCCTCTATTTTCAGGACGCGTTCTATCCTTCGACATGGCTGCGTCACAGAGCTATTCGGAACTAATGGCGCGAGCACGCATAGCAGGTCGGGCAGTTGGTAGAGCAGATGCCTATATCGCCGCAACTGCCGCGGCGAACGGTTTTATTGTCGCCACCCGCGACACTAGTCCCTTCGAAGCCGCAGGACTTAGCGTTATCAACCCGTGGCACGCAACAACATAGCAGCGACAAAGCGTCAGATGATTGCCGAGCCGCAATCGCCAGCTCGACCCATCAAAACCGGCAGATTGACAGTCATCTCGGTCCGCGGTTGATCTCTCGCACGACAGAACCGCCTCCCTTGGCAATTTACCCCCCGCACAAACGTTGCGAGGCCGATGCTTACGTGCAACCTCTTCGAGAATGTTGAGCGCGGGATTTCATCGACTAAAGGTGACTAAAATAATCATCTTATGTTGACAGAGAGAATTTCGCTCCATAGGTTCCGCCCGCATCCGTGACGTAGGGACCAAGCAATGGCGCGTGTTTTTTTGAATGTGTCTAATAATGTATCGCGAATTTATAGAGATAGCTTATTTTTAACGACAGCGGTCGTCCTGATCGGCATGGCGGCATCGCCGGCATCAGCCCAGAGCGCATCCGCAGATGCCGGCGCGACAGCGCTGGAACCGATCGTCATTCAAGGCGCATCCTCTGATAGCAAGACCGACCGGACGTCCGTTGCTGCCAAGAACAGTTCGGCCGCGACCAAGATCAACACGCCGCTCGTCGAGACGCCGCGTTCAGTCTCGGTCACCACCGAGAAGGAAATCGAGCAGCGTGGTGCCCAAAGCATCATCGAGGCTGTGCGTTATTCGGCCGGCGTGACGACCGGGCCGAACGGCTTCGATCCGCGCTTCGACCAGATCTTCATTCGCGGCTTCAACGTTACGACGGTCGGCGACTATCGTGACAGCTTGCGCCAGCCCTACATCAATTACGGCATGTTCCGCACCGATCCCTATCAGCTGCAACGCGTCGAGGTGATCAAGGGACCGGTATCCGTTCTCTACGGCTCGGGATCGCCGGGCGGCCTCGTCAACAAGATATCGAAGTTTCCGACCGAAGAGCCGATCCGTGAAGTGGGTGTTTCCTACAGCACCAAGGATCGAGTTCAGGCGATGTTCGATTTCGGCGGGCCGATCAGCGAAGACAACGACGATTTCCTCTATCGCATCGTCGGCCTTGCCCGCCGCGGCGACACCAACTTCGATATTGCCGACGACCGCTATTTCCTGGCGCCGTCCTTTAGCTGGAAGCCGGACGAGGGCACGACCTTCACGGTGTACGGTCTGGCGCAGGCCGACGAGACCGACTCCAATGTCGGCGCGATCACGACCCTGGACGGCAGAATACTCGACATCAGGCAGAGCGATCCCGACTATGACTACCAGAAGGTCAAGCAGCAGCAGGTCGGCTATCAGTTCGAGCATGAATTCGACAATGGCCTGACGTTCCGCCAGAACCTGCGTTACTCGCATCTCGATCTTCGCGCTCGCTACCTCGGCGTCTCCAACTGGACCGGGACCGTCGCGCATCGCAACGCGAGTTCGATCAGGGACGAGATGAACGTCTTCCAGGTCGACAACCAGCTCGAAGCGAAATTCGATACTGGTCCGCTTGCCCACACGATGCTGTTCGGGCTCGATTACACCAATCTCCAGTCGAACTGGGGCTATGGCATCGGGGCGGTGAACTCGGCCTTCGATTTCGATATCGCCAACCCGACCTATGGTGTCTCGGGCGCCACGCCGGCCTACAACTTCATCGTTGCCGACGCCGATATGCGCCAGGTCGGTGTTTACGCCATGGACCAGATCGAGGCCGGAAACTGGCGCTTCAACCTCGGGGGCCGCCAGACCTGGGTGGAGCAGACGCGAGATACGACCTACCCCTCCTTCGGGTTGAACGACTCGGAAGACGTCAACAAGAACGCTTTCTCCTGGCAAGCCGGTGCGCTCTACCTCTTCGACAACGGCATTGCACCCTTCGTCTCCTATGCGACCTCTTTCGATCCGGTGACCAACCGGTCGACATCCGGCAAGATCCTGGAGCCGACGGAGGGTGAACAATACGAATTCGGCGTGAAGTACCAGCCGCCCGGCACCGATATCCTGCTGTCGGCGGTCGCCTATCACATCGTCGAAAAGAACAAGCCGGTGCTGGTCAATCCGCTGACTCTTGCCTATGACTCGCTCGGCGAAGTGACGGGAAATGGCATCGAGCTTGAAGCCCGCGCGGCAGTCGCCGACGGCCTGGATCTCATTGCAGCCTACACCTACAATCATTCCGAGGTGACCGGAGGCAACAACGAGGGCAATACGCCAGCCGTGACGCCGTCACATGTCGCAAGCCTCTGGGCCAACTATACATTCCAGGAAACCAATCCCTTCAACGGGCTGTCGGTCGGCACGGGTGTCCGTTACGTCAGCGAGAACTGGACGGATACCGCCAATACTTCGAAGAACCCTTCGGGTTTCTATGTCGATGCATCCGCCGCTTATGATTTCGGCGCGGTCGACAAGAAATATGAGGGCCTGACGGCCGCCTTCAATATCCGTAACATTGCCGACGAACGTGACACTGTCTGCAACGAGGGCTTTTGCTATCTCGGCCAGGGCCGCAACATGACCGGCACCCTGAAATACCGGTGGTAAGGCACGGCAATGGAGACAAACGGGGTCTTCCAGCGCCCGACCTTGATCGCTGACCATCCTGTCGCCCACCAGGCCGTCGACCTCGACGGTCTGGTGGGCGACGGCCCGTTCTCCTACTGCCGCGGCAAGCTGCGTAGCGCTCTTCCGCAGACGGGCATCGTCGTTTCCTGCAGGGATCTTTGCGACCGAGCGATCTTCGACGATATCATTGACCGATATGCGCAAAAATTCCCGGGCAGCGATCGCCGCGCCATCGTCTCGATGTGGACGCTCTACTATTTCAGCATGCTGACGATCGCACCCAGCGTCCATATGTTCGTGCACCGCATCGGGCTGCCGCTGGGGATCGATCGGCTTTCACTCGTCTGCAACGAACAGACAGGCGAACCGGAGGCATTCGTGATGTCCGGAAGGCGCAACGTTACCACCGATCCGGCCGCTGAGCTTCACCGGCTGATGCGCGGCCACGCCGAACCTCTCGTCGCAGCGATTGCCGCCAACGCCGGCGTCGCGCCGAAGCTTCTCTGGAACAATGTTGCGGCCTATCTCTCCTGGATTCTGAAGGAGATCGCTCATCGCTATGAGCCTGTCCTCGTCGAAGGCGGCCTGGCGCTGCTGGAAGACGCTCAATGGCCGGGCGGCGGGCGCAACCCGATGTTCGGCATGATCCGCATTGCGCGCCAACAATGCGGACTAGAATTCGTGCGCCGGAAAGTCTGCTGCCTGCGCTATAACCTGCCTGGCGTCGGCGGCTGCGGCGAAGCCTGCCCGCTGCCGGAGGGGCGACACTAGCTCCTATCGTCCGCCGCGTGTAGAGACGGGTGCCCTGCGCGCCAATTATTGCCGATGCGCGCCAAGCAGAAAGTCCCGTCGTCTCAAAGCGCAGTCTCACCTGCCTGGACACCAGCGAGTGGCTTGACCATGAACAGGCATGGATGGTCCTCGTGCCAGAGCTTTGCAAAGACCTCAGCCCGCACAAAGCCGTTCCGGTCATAGAAGCGCCGCGTTGCCTCGAACTGGGGTTCGTCGAGGCCGCGCGGGGCGAGCGTCTTGACCGTCAGCAGCCTGGCACCCGATTCATGTCCGAAACGTTCGGCCGCATCGATGAGATGGCGTCCGGCGCCGCGACCGTGATGTTCCGGTCGTGTCGCGATCAGCGCGATCTCGACGGCGCCGGGCGGGTGCGGCTTCAAGGCCATCAACGCGGTCACGACATCCGCTTCGACATAGCCGAACACCGGCAGGTCTTCGATCGCCCGGGCGCTCGCTTCGATGACCTCAGGTTCTGAAAACCAGTCGGGCAAAGCCCCCATGATCGATCGGCAGAGCTCTGCCTTGCCGGTCAGGATCTCAATTGTTCTTCCCATTTTTTCTCGCCTCTGATCGGTCGATTTAAACTTGACTCCTGTTATCACCTTAAAATAGAAACTGCAATCAAATCGTGTACTTCAGCTCGAAAAAGGAGCCCGAGACCGAACCGGCCAGCAACGACAGAGCCTGATTTTCCATTTGTAAAAAGGGTACAGGACAATGCAAGCATTGCATCGTGATGTGAACGGAAATGCCGTGGTCAACGCCATGATCGAAAACAAGGACAAGCTCCTTAAAACGATTGAAAGCGTTGTCAAATCAAAGTCATATTCCGAGGATATCTTTCAAGATGGAGTCATTAAAGCCTATGGGGTCAAAACCGATGACATTCGTTGCCCGATCGGCTACGCCTTCCGCATGGTCTATAATCTCGCACTCGACGAGAGCCGCCGGCGACGCCAGAAGATGAACAACCATAGGTCGATAGACCAGATTCAGGAGATCACGGCTCCCGTCCCCACCGTGCTCGACCAGCTCGTCGCTGCCGAGACCCTGCGCAATGTGCTTGCCTCGCTCGAGGCGCTGCCGAAGCGAACCAACGATGCCTTCATTCGCCATCGCCTCAACGGCGTTCCGCAGAAGGATATTGCAGCCGAGCTCGGCGTCTCAAGGACCCTCGTCAACTTCATGATCAAGGCGGCAGAGGAACATTGCCATCTGGCGATCGCCGAACCTGCCTTCCGCCCCGATCATGCACACCGGCAACAGCCTAGCGTTTCGCCGCGTGCAGCGCCTGCTGCAAATCGCTCCACAGCAGTTCCGGCTCTTCAAGACCAACGGCGAAACGAACCGTCTGCTCGCTCACGCCGAACCGGATGAAGGAGGTCATCCGGTCGGGGATCTGCAGCGCGACCTTGGCGGGGACCACCAGCGTTTCTGGTCCCCCCCAGCTGACACCGAGACGGATATCGCGAAGGCTGTTCACAAAGCGTGCGACATCGATATCGGGATTGAGGTCGAAGGCAAACAGCCCGGCATAACCCGTCAGCGTCGCCCTTCCGGGATGCTCCTGGAATGCCGGGTGACGAACGCGTCCGATCGCAGAATGCTCCTTCAGCCGCCCGGCCAGCAAAAGCCCGCTGCGCTCATGCTCCTTGAGACGGAGACGCAGCGTGCGCATGCCGCGCAACAGCAGCCAGGCCTCGAACGGTGACAGCTTGGCGCCGACATAGGGGTAGGATGTTGCATTGATCCTGGCGATGGCCTCTTTCGAACCGACGACGACGCCGGCGACCGTATCGCTGTGACCGCCGAGATATTTCGAGGCGGCGTGAATGACGATATCGACGCCATGCTGGATCGGTTTTTGAAAGAGCGGCGTTGCCCAGGAATTGTCGATGATGGTGGTGACGCCGGCCTCCTTTGCCATGGCCGACAGCGCCGCAATGTCCTGAAGCTCGAAGACGAAGGATGTGGGGTTTTCAAGGTAGAGCAGCTTGGCACCCGACAGCGCCTTGCGGACCTCGTCGTGGTCGGCGGGATCGACGAAATCCACCGCGACGCCGAGCCTGGCAAGCAGCTTCACCAGAAGGCGGTAGACATCATTGTAGAGATGGCGGACCGCAACGACCCGGTCGCCTGCCTCAACAAGGCTGAGAATTGTCGATGTAATGGCAGCCGTTCCGCTGGAGAAGGCACGTCCGTCCTCTGCTCCCTCGAGGCGGGCGACCAGCAGTTCGAATTCGCGAACCGTCGGATTGTCGCCGCGCGAATAGATGTAGTTGCGCGTGCGTCCGGCAAAGACATCCTCCATCGCCTCGTAACTGTCGTAAGTGAAGAGCGACGTTTGGAAGATCGGCGGAGACACGGCGTTGAATGCCGCCGGATCGACAGGCGTAAAGAGATCGTCAGCGACCGCATGGGCGCCAAGGTCGTGCGGGTTGATCGACTGGTTCATGGTCATCCTCTCATGGACAAAAGCTGGGATATGGACGGATGGAGGTCAGATGGTCGGGAGAGCGCTGCCGGAGCGCGCTGAGCGTCCTCGCCAGGCAAACGGCCGACAGCAGGCCGGTCAAGGCAGAGGCCAGGAATATTGCTGCCAACAAGCCTGAAAAGCCGAAGAGCGGCGGCAGGAGAGCAATAAGCGGAAAAAGAAGATAGCCATTCTGCGCCAGACCGATGGCAACCGCCGCTTTCGGTCTGCCCTGGGCCTGGAAGAGGATCAGCACCGTTTGCCGCAGGCCGAACAGCAGAAGGGGAAGATGGGTCGCGATGATCGCTTGTGCCGCGATCCCGATCACCATCGCATCGTCGGTGAAGAACGAGGCAAGTTCTTCGGAGAAAACGAGCGCGGCCAATCCATAGGCGCCACTCACGGCAGTTGTGACCACTGTAAGGATGCGGGTTGCCGACAGCATCCGGGCCGTATCGCCTCGACCCCAGGCAAAGCTCAGGATCGACTGGGCTCCGAGTGAAATGCCGATGACGGGGAGGGTTCCGACCGCGAGCAGCCGCAAGGCAATCCCGACGCCGGCGATGCCGGCTTCTCCGTGATAGCTGCCGGCGAGCGATACCACGGCCGCAATCGCGCCTGCGGTTGCGAGACTGGTCAGCGTCGTCGGTGCGCCCACAGCAAGGACAGGTTTGAGATAGCCGATATCTCGCCATCGCCAGCCAAACGTCAGCCGAACCGTCCCAAGTCGCCTGGCGTGGTAGGCGCCGTAGATGCAAAGCGCGACGAGCTGGGACAGGATGGTTGCGATCGCAACGCCCTGCAGGCCGAGGCCGAAGCCGAAGATCATGATCGGGTCGAGGATCATGTTCAGCGCAAAGCAGGCGACCAGCGTCCACATGCTGAAGCGGGCATTGCCCTCTGCGATCGCCAGGAAATCGAGAATGATCTGCGCCATCGTCAGCGGCACCGAGACCGCAATGATCATCAGATAATGCTGCGCGAGCGGCTGAAGAGCAGGCGTGGCGCCGAACAGCAGCAGATCTGGAAATGCGACGATTGCGATGGCACTTGCCGCGCCGAAGATGACGCCGGCAGCAAGACTGATCGAGGCAATGGCACCCGCCCGGGACCGGTTGCCGGCGCCGAGCGTGCGTCCGACCTCCGTTGCGACGCCGACGCCGATCCCCTCGCCGAAGGCGGCGATCAGCATCAGGATCGGCAGGACGATCATGATCGCCGCGATCTGGTCTTCACCGATCATTCCGACGAAGATCATGTTGATCGTATGATGGGCGGCATTGATCGACAGGCCGAACATGGCCGGCAGTCCAAGCCGAAGCAGCAGCCTGAAAAGCTCAGGACTGCCAAGGTCTTCCGGTGCGAGACGCGGCCGTCTCCGGAAGCTGCCGCTGACGTCGCTCATATCGTTCATGATGCAGGCACCCAGAGACGATCGCCGAAGAAACGTTCGCGGCCGAGCATGACCAGCAGCGCCCGCTTATGCGGAAAATCGAAATGCTTGACCTTGGCAAAACCCGAACGGTCGAGGTTGCGGATCTGCTGTTCGTGACTGGCGCGCGGCTCGCCGACGATGCGTTTCGTGCGTGGATCGTCGAGGAAGATGAAATGCATCAGCGAGGGAAGCCATGCGCTGATCCATTTCTTGCCGCGATAGCCGGGCTCGCCGATCGCCACATGCCATCCACGATCATAGTCGTCGGCATCGTAAAACGGACCGAGCCGGTTCTCCTTTGCCCAATAGACCTCGAAATAACCGAAGGGAATGTCCGCGAAACTGCCGATCAGCGGCAGCACATGCGGGTCTGCGATCCTTGCCTCCAGAATCTCCCGATGCTTGTCGATCGAACCTGCATCCTCCCAGATCGTGTTGACCTGCTCATCGTTCATCCAGCGATGAAATGCTGCAAGATCGGTCTCGGGATCGGCCACCGTGAAGGTGATTTCCCGTTCCAGCCAGGGGATGAAGCGCCGGTAGATCGTGCCCTTCGGCTTTGCCGGCCGGCGCGGATGATACCGGCCCGCAGTCATCTCCTGCACGGGCGGCAGCGGATAGAAGAGCTGCGGCAACCACAGCGAGGGCCATTGCCACAGGATCGCCGAATCGAGCCTTCCGTCCGGGGCCGCAATGTGCGGCGAAAGGCTTGCCTGATGCCCTTCGAAAACGACTGACGTGATCGAGCGATCTTCTGCCGTCAACGCTTCGGCGGCTGCCATCAGAAGCTCTGCCGATTGCACCGGATCGCCATGGTAGAAGGTCACCGACGCGATGCCGGCCTCAACCTCGAATGCGGCCTCATGGTGGCCGTAAGCGGTCTTGAGGTGGATGAGATTGGGGGCGAGGCTGACGTAGCTGCGCGACTGCAGCGCGCGCCTTTGTTTGACGGCGTCGAAATCCATGATGTTCTCCTTGGCCAGCCAGGAGCCGGCCGGGCTTTTGGCGCTCTGAGCATGAAGCGTGTTTCTGCGCCGATTTGGTAGAATGACGATCCATCTCCCGGCAGATTTAGGGATAAGCGAAGAAAAAATTCTCATCAATTTTCTAAACTACAGCCTGCCGGATCCGTCACTTGCGCATGACCATCATCACCGCAGGAGCTGCGAATGGATAATCTTGAACCTCACGACGATCTCTGGATCGCCGTCATCGACACCGAGCATCACTACTCTGTCTGGCCGCAGGACAAGCGAATTCCCATTGGCTGGGAGCCGGAGGGTTTTACCGGTTCGCGCCAGCAATGCCTGGCGCATATCCGTGACGTCTGGGCAGATCCGCGCCCGCTTTCCTTGCGCTCGGCTATGGCCGGCGATGCGCGTCTCTGAAAAAGGCTGGATGGCACGGATGAACAAGCAGATCACAAATTTTGCAGATGCCTACCCGACCGATGCGGCAGTGGACGCCGTCTTCGAGAGCTTCCCACTGACGATCGCGCAGAAGCGCATCTGGTCGCTGGAGCAGATCGGCAACTATACGGTTTTTCCAGACCAGGTCATCGGGCTGCGATTGAGCCCGGCGATCGACGTCGAGACGATCGCCGGCGCCTGCCGGACGCTCGTGGCGCAGAATCCGTCGCTGGCCTCCCGCTTCCGCCGGCTGGCGGGCGGCCGCATCGAGCAATATCGCGGCGCATCGAATGCGGTGCCGATCGAGATGGTCGGCGAAGGCACTTCTCTTGCCGCGGCGGATGCGTTGGCCGCCCAGAAAGCCTTCCGTGACAAGCGCTTCGATCTGCTGGAGGGCCCCGGTGCACGCATCCAGATCATCCTGCTTGCCGACGGGCAATCGCTTCTGACGATCGTGCTGCATCCGATCATCTGCGACGACCGCGAAAAATCAGTTCTTGCCGGGTCGCTGGCGCGAATTCTCGATGGCGAGCCCGTCGGCGATGCGCATCCGCTAGAAATCTCGGCCGGGACACGGGAGGCCGATTGGCTGGAGACGGACGAAGCACGGGAAGCACTTGCCTATTGGCGCGACACCATCGGTGTCGACTATGCGGCATCGACCTTCCCCACCCGCTTCAATAGCGGCGGGCTGGCAGGCGTTGCGCGCGCCGAGCATCGATTTTCGATCGAGCCCGGCCTCTGGAGCAAACTCGAGCGGCATGCCGGGGGCAAGGGCGTTCAGGTCGAGCGTATGCTTCACGCCGCCTTCTGCGCTCTGCTGGCACGCTATAGCGGCAACTATGCCTTGCTGACCGGTCTCCTCGTCGCGCGGCCCCACACCGAACATTTCGCCAGCCGCGGCCGCGCCGAACAGGTTCTCCCACTCGTCCTTACACTGACCTCCAGACATTCCCTCGATGACGTCGCCGCAGCAATCTCTTCGGTGACGGAGGAAGGGCTTGCCCGGCTCGTGCCGCTGGAGCGCATCACGCAGGAACTGGTCATCGACGAGGCGGCCGCCCAGGAAGCGGTGGTCAAGGCGCTGTTCGAATTCCGCGAGCCGTACTCCGTCCCGAGCCAGGCGACAAATCTGGAACCATCGGGCGCGCGCGCTGACAGCGAGTTCTCCCTGGTGATCGAGGCGCGTCCTGATGGTGCCGCATACGGGCTGATCGACTACGCCCAGGATCTTTATGACGGCGCCCTGATTGCCCGTGTCGCCAGGCATTTTTGCCTGGTACTGGAGCAGATCGTCGCACAGCCGGATCTCCGGATCAAGGATATCCAACTCATGGGCAGCGACGAGCTCGACTGGTTGTCTGCGCCCTACGAGGACGACATCGTCAACGACGACAGGCCGGTGCACGAGCTCATCTCGGCCCATTCGCGCCGCACGCCTGACAAGACCGCGATCGTCTATGGCGACGAAGAGTGGAGCCATGGCTGGCTAGAGACGAGCACCAACCGCCTCGGCCATCGGCTGCGGCAGCTCGGCGTTCGCGCCGAAGTGACGGTCGCCATCTTCATCAAGCGCTCGCCGGAGGCCATCGTCGGCATCCTCGCGACCCTGAAGGCTGGCGGCGCCTATATTCCCGTCGAACCCGACCATCCGCCGGTGCGCAACCACCACATCCTGCGCGACGGCGGCGTCAAGATCGTCCTCACGCACAGCTGGCTGCGCCATCGCCTGCCGGAAGAACTCGACGCGATCGTTCTCGAACTCGACAAGATCGATCTCGAAAGTGAGCCGGATACGCCGCTGTATATTCCCACGCACAACGACCAGCTCGCCTACGTCATGTACACCTCCGGATCGACGGGATTGCCGAAGGGTGTCGCCGTCGAGCACGGGCCGCTGACGCACCATCTGCAAAACACCTCGCGTGTCTATGGCATGAGCTCCGACTCCCGCGAGCTGCCGTTCCTGCCCTTCAGTTCGGACGGCGGCCATGAGCGATGGATGAACCCGCTGATGGAGGGGGGCAGCATCATCCTTCCCGATCAGCCGCTGTGGACACCGGAAGAGACATTGACGGCGATGCGCAAGCACGGCGCCAACAATGCGAGTATCCCGACCACCTATCTGCAGCAACTGGCGGAATGGGCAGATATCACGGACGGTGCGCCGCCGATGCGCCTTTACTCGTTCGGCGGCGAGGGGCTGGCGCAGCCGACCTTCGATCTCCTGTCGCGAGCGCTGAAATCGGAATGGCTGATCAACGGTTACGGACCGACTGAAACCATCATGACGCCGATGGTCTGGAAAGTGAGGGCCGGCACCAAGTTTCAGGGGGTCTATGCCCCGCTTGGCCGCGCCGTCGGGTTAAGGCGCGTCTATGTGCTCGACCCCGACCTTAACCCGTGCCCGATCGGCGTGACGGGCGAACTCTATATCGGCGGTGAGGGTATTGCACGCGGCTATCTCGGCAAGCCGGACACGACAGCGGACCGTTTCATCCCCGATCCGTTCTCGAGCGATGGCGGCCGGCTTTATCGCTCCGGCGACCTGACGCGTTGGCGCGACGACGGAACCGTCGAATTCGTCGGCCGTGTCGATCATCAGGTGAAGCTTCGCGGTTACCGGATCGAGCTGGGCGAGATCGAAGCGGCTCTCCTCCAGCAACCCGGTGTCGGCGAAGCCCTTGTCGTCCTGCGTGATGACGATGCCGGCGAGAAGGCGCTCGTCGCCTATGTCGTTCCCAAGAAGGACGAGAAGCTGGATGTCGAGACGGTTCGCGCCGGCCTTGAGCGCAGCCTGCCATCCTACATGGTGCCGGCCGCCGTGGTCGAACTGGAAAAAATGCCGACCAATCCAAACAGCAAGCTCGACCGCTTCGCACTGCCGGCGCCGCAGCCGGTCAAGCGTGCCATCGTCGAGCCGGCGACCGCGCTTGAAGAAGAGGTGCTGGATGTATGGCGCCAGGTTCTCAAGCTGGAAGCAATCAGCGTCGAGGATAATTTCTTCGTCATCGGCGGCAATTCGCTCGGCGCAATCCGCATCCTTTCGCTGCTGCGGCAGCGCCGGCCGAAAACCCCGCTCATCGTCGCCGATATCTTCAACAATCCGACCGTGCGCTCGTTTGCCGGCGTGATGGAGCAGGGAGACCAACGGGATCTGTCTGAGGTGATCGTGCTGCGCGCTTCCGGCGCCAAGCCGCGGCTTTATTGCTTCCCAGGCCTTCTCGTCAGCACCCGTGAATATGTCAAGCTCGTCGACTATCTCGGAGCCGATCAGCCGGCGACCGGCTTCATTTGCCACTCGCTTTCCGAGAAGAAGGAAGTCGGCGCTCCGGTCGAAGAGATCATCGAGAGCTACGTCGATTATATCAGGACCCATAGCAAAGGCGCGCCCTGCTATTTCCTCGGCTGGTCGTGGGGCGGTCTTCTGGCCTATGAGGCTGCCCGCACCCTGGGCAACGAAGTCGACGTCAGAATGATGGCGATGGTCGACGTTTGCGATCTCGGATCGGAATTCGCGATCGGCGCAAAGCCGAGGTTCCGGCCGGGCGAGCGCGACGAGCTTCATCGAGACGTAGAGGCATGGCTTGGAAGAACGGCGATGCGTCCTGAGTGGGACCGGCTGCTGTCGACGATGGACGCGGATACCTACGATCAGTTCCTGCGCTTCGTCGGCGACGAAAAGGATCCGCTTCCAAACGATGGGCCCGATATCAGCAGTCGCGAACATACGTTCTGGGTACTGATCGACAATGCCCTGATCTTCCGCAAGCACCGGCTCGTTCCTCACGATGTGCCGATCTATCCCTGGGCTGCCGACGACAGCCTCAACCGCGGCCTCAACCTGATCGATTGGCGCCGCCTGTCGCCGCGGGCGCATGCGGCCGAAATCATCACCGGCACCAACCATCTGCATATGATCGGGTCTCCCGCCTTCCACTCAAGGCTTGCCCTGCGTCTCAAGGAAACAGAGAAGGATATCGCATGACCGTCGCTTTTGCCCGCAGGGATGCCGTGAACGAGCCGCTCGATATTGCCGGCATCGGCATCGGGCCCTCCAATCTAAGCCTCGCCTGCCTGTTCGAGTCGGTGCCCGAAATCAGGAGCCGCTTCTTCGAGCGGCGCCCATCGTTCGACTGGCATCCCGGCATGATGATGCCCGGCGTCGAACTGCAGTCGTCCTTTTTGAAAGACCTCGTCACGCCGGTCCTGCCGACCAGCCGCTGGTCATTCGTCTCCTATCTGGTTGCCCATAAGAGGCTCTACGCCTTCCTGAACGCCAATTATGATGCCGTCCCCCGGCAGGAGTTCGCGCGCTATCTCGCCTGGGTCGCCAACGGCGTGGACGGCCTGCGCTTTGGAACGGAGATCCGCGACGTCGAGCACCGCGACGACCGGTTCTTCCTGCGGTTCGACAACGGTCAGGAGGAGGCGCGAAACCTGGTGATCGGCACGGGGTCGTCGCCCTTTGTGCCAGACTGGGCAAAACCGTTCCTGGGTGCCGATTGCTTTCATAACAGCGAGGCCAGGTCGCGTCTCAGCGATCTCGCCGCCCCGCGCATCGTCGTGGTTGGTGGCGGTCAAAGCGGCGGCGAGGTCGTCGAAGCCTTGCTTGCCGATCCCGGTTCCATGAAGGAGCTGACATGGATCAGCCGGCGTCATAATTTCGAGCCGATCAATGATACACCGTTTTCGAACCAGGTCTTCTCACCGGAATACGTGCAGGCCTATCTGAAGCTTAGCGGCGAGCAGAAGCAGGCCGCCTTGAGGAACTCGATCCTGACCAGCGACGGCTTGTCGATTTCGACGATTCATTCGATCTACCGCCGCCTTTATGCGTTGCGTTATCTCGAACCAAGCACGCTCAATGCATCCCTGGCGCCAAACCGCGATGTGATCCAGATGGAGCGGAACGGCAATGCCTATCGGCTGATCGTCAGGAACCAATTCGACGGCGGGATCGAGGTGCTGCATGCCGATGCCGTGGTTCTGGCAACCGGTTATCGGTTCCGGTTGCCGGAGGCTCTCGGCTCGCTGGGCGACAGGATAACGCTCGACAGAAGCGGCTATCCCATCCTCAATGACGATTACACGATGCAGTGGGCGGGTCCGCGGACCAACCGGCTGTTTGCGCAGAATGCAGGCCGATACTCGCACGGTATCGCCGACTCGCAGCTGAGCCTGATGGCCTGGCGCAGCGCAACCATCGTCAATGCGCTTCTCGGCCGGCAGCATTTCGACGCGGAACTCGACAATGCGCAACTGGCCTGGGCGACGGAGACCGCTTCCGCAATGCCTCACCAGCTCCGGACCGGCTATTCAGACGGCATGCTGTCGTCCTGAAACAGCCGTGTCGAAATGCGGGGGATCCCGAATTGAGAGCAGGCAGCCAGCGCAACGACGTACTGGCTGCCGCTTTCGACCAGGCGGTGATGCCATCGCCGATCGTGATCACCGGCCAAAACAGGGACGCCATCCTTCCAGGAAAAGACAATGTTGCGGGGATCCTCGCGCAACCCGACGCCGAGCGCCTTCAGATGGCTCTCCTTGAGCGCCCAGAGTGCGACAGCCGCGTGCCCGCGTTCGGGCGCAGGCAATTGCGCGAGCCGGCGCCGTTCGTCTGCACTGCAATAGCTATCCACTGCCGCCTCTTCGATCTCGGTATCGGTGCGTTCGCAGTCTATTCCCAGGTGGTCACATCCTGAAGCGACAGCGACCGCCACAAGCCCGTCGGCATTGGCGAGGCTGAACTGCAGCCTGTCATCTCCCTCAAGCCTTAGCTTGCCGTGCTTGTCCGGAGACAATACGAGCTTGCCCGGCGATGTCCCGGTATGCACGCTCAACAGCCGCCGCAGGAGATAGCGGCCGGCAATGAACGCGGCCCGATCTCGTTCGAAACGGTAGGTCGCGGCGCGCTCCCTTTCATCCGGTGAAAGCGACTGCATCCAGCGGTTCCGGTCGCCTCCGTTCCCGGAATACGGCCAGAGCGCGATTTCAATGCTGGCAGGTTGATCTTCAGATTGGTGCATTTTCGCTCGCCATGGCTGCTATCTCCCTGAATTTTCAAGAACTCTGGGTCGTAACGCGTTTAATTGATCGCGGAAGTATTGGTCAACTCGGAAGATCTTCGGAAATGAAGCGGGAGTGTTGTTTAGTTAATACTAAATTATGGAATCCGGTGCGAGATCTTGCATCAGCCGGCAAGCCGGTCGTCCCAGCTACCATCGAGGAGACCAGCATGAAACGCCCGAGTATCAAACAAGCCCTGATCCTAAAGCTCTCGATCATCAGCCTGTTCATGGTTGGTCTGTCCTATGTCTCGCTGAGCACGATTTCGACACTTCGTGCCAATACCGAGCAAATCGGGACTTTCTGGATGCAGCGGCTTGTGACGGCTCGCGAGATCAAGGATGACTTCCTCGACCTGAAATTGGTCTATGCCCATTCCCTCCTGGAGGATACAGCGGAAGAGCGGAATGTCGGGCAGCAAAGAATCGATGCCGCCGTTGCCGCGCTCGAGAAAGTTGTCACCGAATACGAAAAAGGCGTCCGTACCGAGCGGGGGCGCGAACTGATCAATCAGATCAAGCCGGAACTCGCCAAATATCGCGCGCTGGCAGAGCAGATGATCGCGTTTGAAAATGACGGAAAGACGCCTGAAGCAATCCGCTTCTTCAAGGAAAACATGGAGCCGCAAGCCGAGCTGGTGAACAAGGCGGTGGCGGACCTGGCCGCATTTATTCTCAGCCAAGCCGAAGGCTTTGTGGCCGCGAGCGGTGCTTCCGCACAATCCGCTTTCATGCTGACGGCCACGATCGCAGCGCTGGCCGTGCTTCTTGCTGTGGCCGGCATCTTCTTTGCAATTTCCGGCATCGCCGGCCCAATCCGAAGCATCGCCTCCGCCATGAGGCGCTTGTCCGATGGCGATCTTGACAGCGATATTCCCTATGCCGGTCGCGCCGACGAAGTCGGCGAAATGGCCGGTGCGGTTGAAATCTTCCGCCAGAATGCCCTGAACGTCGTCAGGCTCGAGAAGGAAGCCGCCGAATCCCGCAGCGAGAGCGAAGCAGCGCGCGCCGCAGCTCAGCAGCGCGCCGAACGCGAGGCGGAACAACTGCGCTTCGCGACCACGACATTGGGCGAAGGTCTCCGGCGGCTTGCATCAGGCGACATATCCTTCCAGCTTTCGGAGCAATTTGCAGCCGAATACGAAGCCTTGCGCGAAGACTTCAACGCTTCGCTCCGGCAATTGGGCGCGACGATCGGCGCAGTCCTCCAGACGGTGCACAGCATCGATAATGGTACCGGTGAAATTGCATCTGCCGCGCAGGATCTTTCCAAGCGTACCGAACAACAAGCAGCCTCTCTCGAGGAGACGGCTGCAGCCTTGGACGAGATCACGTCGAACGTGACGATGTCGACCAAACGCACTGACGAGGCACGCAACGTGGCCAAAGAAGCCGATATCAGCGCTCAGCGGTCGGCAGCGGTCGTCTCTCAGGCGGAACAGGCCATGCGACGCATCGAAGACAGTTCACAGCAGATTTCAAATATCATTGGTGCAATTGATGAAATCGCCTTCCAGACGAACCTGCTGGCGTTGAATGCCGGCGTTGAAGCTGCCCGTGCGGGTGAGGCGGGCAAGGGTTTTGCCGTTGTCGCCCAGGAAGTCCGTGAGCTTGCCCAGCGTGCCGCTCAAGCGGCCAAGGAAATCAAAGGCTTTATTCAAAAGTCATCAACTGAGGTGGAAAATGGCGTGAAACTGGTTCTTGAAACCGGAACCTCGCTGAAGTCGATCGGTGAGTACGTGGTCCAGATCAACCAACTCATGGATGCGATTGCCACATCGGCGCGCGAGCAGTCGACTGGACTTGCCGAGATCAACACGGCCGTCAATCAGATGGACCAGGCGACCCAGCAAAATGCAGCGATGGTCGAGCAGTCGACGGCTGCCGTTGCCTCATTGTCCTCCGAGGCAGGCCGCCTGCGGGATCTGGTCAACCAGTTTCAATTGGACGGCGACAAAAGTGCTGCAGACGGGCAGCGCAGCGGGCGAGCTTTCGAAAGCAACAAGCCAATCCAGTTGGTCGCTCATCGGCGCGTGATGCAAAGATGACGCGTATCTGACTTCAGATCAGATACATGAGACAACCTGCCGGCGGTTCCAGTCGCGTTCGTTCTTTGAGCACTGGCCAGAGAGCGATTTCGATGCCGATGGGTTGGTTTCTGATTACTGCATTGATCCAGTATGTGGCCATGGATCTGTTTTGTCCTGGTAGTCGCGAGCTTCAACTTCCGCCTTCTTTTGTGTGAACAAAACCATCCATCGCGTAGAACTACACGCAGGGGATCCATCGCGTGCCTAGGATTGCCGTGTAGCATCCTTCGATCTCGCCTCCCTGTCCCGCTATAAGTGGCGCGAAGTGAGGGTGGCGGGCTTCGTCCTCCGCGGCATTCACAGCCGTCGCAAGCAGAGCGGATAGAGCAAAAATGAGCGATCTAGATTTCATTTTCCACTCTCTGCGATTCCGGGACACACAATACCAAAGCAAGTCGACAGCTCTTTGAGTCCTGCCGCATTGAACCTCAGGCTCGCCGGTCTGCAATGCGTACCATAGTGTCGGCGGGGCCGGCAGGACAGCTCGGCCATTTGAGGCGGGCACCCGATAGGGTTAGCGCGTTAAGTATTGTAGAATATGCGGATATGCGCATAATTTCCGCGGCTGCCGCTGCTAGGCAAGATTGATCGAGGGCTCTGGATATCCCATGGAAACAATCGTCGAGGACGCCCGTGTTGGCGTAGTGTCGCCCGAACTCGTAGTCGATGCACTGTTTGCGTGCCGAAAGACGGCGGCGATAAGGGCGGCCATCGAACTTGATCTCTTTACTCATATAAACGAGGGCAAGACGGCAGCATCGCTGGCGTCGGCAACAAGCGCCTCGGAGCGTGGGGTGCGCATCCTGTGCGACTACCTTGTGGTACATGGTTTTCTGACAAAGGAGAGCGGACAGTACCGAATGACGCCCTCGACCAGAATGTTCCTCGATCGCAATTCGCCGGCCTATATGGGCGCGGCCGTCGAGTTCACGGCCGCACCCGAAATACTGGATAATTTTCTGCGCGATCCGGCCGCCGTCGTGCGAAACGGCGGTTCGTCCGGGCTTGCGAACGTGTCGGCAGACAACCCCGTCTGGTTGAAGTTTGCGCGCGGCATGGGCTCCTTTACCGGGCTCAGCGCCAAAATGCTGGCTGGCGAAATCTCCGGCTGGCCGAGGCCTCCCAAAAAGGTTTTGGACATCGCTGCAGGTCCAGGCGTTTTCGGGATCGAAATTGCGAAGGCCTTTCCAACGGCGGAGATCGTCGCCGTCGACTGGGCCGCCGTATTAGCGCTGTCGAGGCAGAATGCGGAAAAAGCCGGCGTGGCTCACCGGTACCAGACGATAGCCGGCAGTGCTTTCGATGTTGAGTGGGGCACGGGTTATGACCTTGTCCTGCTTCCGAATTTTCTGCACCACTTCGATTTGCCGACATGCGCCCAACTGTTGCGAAAGATCATCGCCAGCCTTGCAGAGCATGGTCGGATCGTCGCGGTCGATTTCGTGCCGAACGAAGATGGCGTGTCGCCGCCTTTTCCCGCAGCGTTCTCCTGGGAGATGCTCGCCAGCACGCCGGCTGGCCAGGCTTATACGCAAAGTGAGTTGACCGAGATGGCAAGACTTGCCGGCCTTGCCGGCGTCACGGTCAAATCGATGCCACCAACTCCGGCAAGCGTTATTCTCTTTGAATAGCCGGTCGACCGTCATCTGCGTCGCCTAGCTGACACCTGCCGAGTCGCTGCGCTGAAGCATGTGGCCGCTACAAAAAGCGCTTATCGTTCGCCGCATTTGCTCGTGCCCGGCGGTTCGATTCCGTTCAAGGCGGTCGTCCTGCTTTTTGTCGCAAAACATTATGGACGCAGGCGATATTCTCATATCCCGCCGCATCCTGTAGGCTTGATATCTGCAGCCCTCAGGAATTTCAGATCGATGAAGAAGACCTTCAATCCGGCCTCGGTACGCCGGCCTTTTGGAAATTACAATCACGGCCTGCTGGTGCCGCCCGGCGCATCGCTCCTGGTCACTTCGGGCCAGCTTGGTATCGGTCTCGACGATACTGTTCCGAGCGATATCACTGCTCAGGCTGAACTCTGCTTCAAGGCGATCAAGACGATCCTCGAAGAGGCGGAAATGAGTTTTGCCGACGTCATCCGCATTTCGGGCTTCGTCACCCGCCGCGAGGATTTCCCGGCCTATATGGCTGTGCGGGATCGCTATACGCTCGATCCGAAGCCGGTTTCCACCTTGCTCGTCATTGGCGGCTTTACGCGCCCTGAGTTCCTAGTCGAAGTGGAAGTGACGGCCGCGAAAATTTTCTAAAAGCGCTCCATCGCGTATCCGACGCGGGTGAGGAATTTTGCCCGCGTCTCCGGCGTGCAATTGTTCATGTCGTAATGGGCGAGGAACGTCACCGGCCTCACCGGATTGATCTGCGCCCTCAGCACGCGCTTGACGATTTTCTTCGGCGGGTTGCCGGCGGCGAAGGCGCGGAAGGGCGTTGCGCCATAAGTCAGGACGGCTGCGAGCTTGCGGATATGGCGCAGCCGCGATTCCACCTTGCCGTTGACCAGCTCGAAGGAAACGCCAGGCAGCCACACGCGGTCGAAGTATCCCTTCAGGATCGCCGGAAAGCCGAAGTTCCAGATCGGGGTGCAGATCACCAGCCCCTCGGCCGCCTTCAACCTTTCGACATGCGATCCCACCAGCTTCAGGTTTTCCGGATAGTCGTGATAGACGAGCCGGTCGTGGCGCGAGAGCACCGGATCGAACCGCTCTTCATAGAGGTCGCAGGCATCCACTCTATGCCCCGCCTTCTGCAGGCTCTCGACGGTCTGCCGGTAAAGCGCCTTGCCGTAACTTTCCTCGACCGGGTGAGAGTGGAGGACGAGAACCCTCATGAGGCCTCCATCAGGGCCGCCAGGCCAGGGAAGAGATAATTCTTGCCGGCGTTGAAATCGAAATCGGGATTTTCCCACGCGATCATCTTGCCGGGATTGAGCAGGCCCTTCGGATCGGTTTCCTGCTTGAAAGCGAGTTGCACCGCGTCGGTGCGCTTCATGCCGCCTTCTTCGAGCGTATAGCGGTGCGGATTGAAGATCGGGCATCCATTGTCCTGGTGGATCTTGATGATCTCCTCCAGCCTCTCCTCGGTGGTATAGCGCACCAGCGGCAGGCCGGAGCACTGGATCTGGCCGTCGAATTTGATGAATTCGAGATGACCCGGCACTTCGTCACCAAAGATTTCGACCATCTTCCGAACCTTGGCGACATGATCCGGTCCCGGATATTGCACCTGCAGATAGGTGAAGCTCGGGTCGACCTTCAGCGCGCGCAATGTCGTGTGGTTCCAGGCAAGCTCGTAGGCATGCGGGATGCCACGCATGCTTTCCACCTTGTCGGAGCGGAACATGATCTCGCCCTTCTGCGCCGCCGTAAAAGCCAGAAAAGCATCCATGGAGTGCGGCGCGATCATCAGCACGACGATCGACTGGCCCTGACGGATGTAGGGTTTGTGGCGGGTGAAATAGTCGTGAGGGATGGGAGCGGCGATCGGGGCAATTTCCTTGACGAGAATGCCGTTGCATTTCGCCAGCGCGTCGGAAAAGCGCACCGCTTCCATGAAATCGTCACAGCCGACCAGCACATCGACCCAGTCATAGGCAGGCGCAAGCGGCATCTCGATCTCGGTGATGATACCGTTGGTGCCGTAAGCGTGGCTCACCTTCTGGAGATCCCAGCCGGTGAGGTCGAGCACGCGCGGTTCGGCTTCCATGGTGACGACGCGCAGGCGCAGGATGTTTCCGAGGTCGCGCAAGCCGCCCCAGGTGATCGAGCCAACGCCGCCCGAGCCGCCGGCGATGAAGCCGCCGACCGTCGCCGTCTGGGCGGTGGAGGGGTGGAAGCGCAGCTCCTGGCCGGAATGGGCCTTGGTCTGCTTGTCGAGCTGGGCAAGCACGATGCCGGGTTCGCAGATGACGCGGCCGGGATGGATCTCCTTGATCTTGTCCATCGCCGCAAGGTTGAGCACGATGCCGCCGGAAAGTGGCATGGCCTGGCCGTAATTGCCGGTGCCGGCGCCGCGCGGCGTGACCGGCACGCCATGGGCATAGGCGACCTTCAGCGTCCTTATGACCTCTTCCTCGGTCTTCGGCGTAACGACGAGATCGGCGGAAACATTGTCGAGCTGCGCCTTCAGGATCGGCGAGTACCAATAGAAATCCCGGCTCTTCTGGCGAACGAGCGCCGGATTGTCCTCGACGGCGATGCCCTCGAGTTCCTTTTTGATCTTCTGATAATCGGCCATGTCAGCCTCCAACGACGTTATCGAGTTCACGGTAATCCGGCAGGCTGCGGTCGATCACCTTGCCGCGGCGAAGCACGACGCGGTCAGACTGCGGACGGGAAAGGAATTCACTCCAGCGCCGCGCGCTGAAGAGCACGAGATCGGCCGGATCGCCGGCGGCGATACGGCCCTTGTCCGGCCGTCCGACGATGGCGGCGGGCGAGGTGGTGACGACACGGGCGGCGGTATCGAGCGGGTGGTCGAGATGCAGGATCCGCACGGCCTCGCGGAAGACCTCCACCGGATCGAGGTCGCCATAGGCATAGAAGGGGTCGCGGGTATTGTCGGAGGCGACCGCGGTCGCGACACCGGCGGCGGCCAATTCCTTGAACAGGGTGACGCCGCGCCAGCGCGGGGTGCGGCCGGGATAGCGATCCTGCAGATACATGTTGCACATCGGCAGTGAGATGACCGCGATACCTGCCTTGGCGACCAAATCGACGGTGCGCGCGGCGGTGTCTTCGTCCTGGCGAGCGAGCGAGCAGCAATGGCCGGCGGTCACCTTGCCCTCGAACCCGTTGCGCAACACGGCCTCGGCAATTGCCTTCAGCGTCTCGGCGCCGCGATCATCCGTCTCGTCGACATGCAGATCGATATCCAGGCCATGCTCCGCGGCAGTCCTGAAGAGCGTGTCGAGCTGCCAGACAAGCTCCGGCCCCATCCGGGTGACGCCGCCAAGCAGGCCGCCGGTTTGTCGGATTGTTGTGACGAGATCGGCAAAGAAGATGCCGTCTGCCATGGCATCCAGCGGGAAGAGGGCGACCGCCTGCAGTGCAATCCGGTCCTTCCAGGCATCCCGGATTTCGGAAAAGACCTCGAAGGAGATGCGATGCTGGGGCGCAAGCGAATCCAGGTGCGTGCGGATCAGGCTGGTGCCATGGGCATAGGCGGAGCGGAGCGAGAATTCCATGCGCCGTTTGACGTCTGCCGCCGACCAGTTGGCTTCCCGGTCGGCCCTGACCGCATCGAGCGCCCCCATGAAGCTGCCGTCGGGATTGGCCTGGCGCGGCCAGATATGGCCTTTGTCGAGATGGGTATGGATATCGGCGAAGCACGGCCAGACCATGCCGTCCTTAAGATCGGTCCTGGCATAATCGGCGGGTGCGGCGCCGGCCGGCCGGATGGCGGCAATGACGCCATCGGTAATGACGATATCGGCCTTGACGAGCCCCTCGACGGCGGGCGCGTCAAATCCCACAACGGCAACGGCGGGCAGCGTTGCATTGCTCAGCACGAAGCGGCCGGCATTGGGCGGGGAGATGAAGGAATAGGTCATCAGTTTTCCCGTTTCAGGCTGCTCTCATGCCAACGGTGCAGGCTCAGCCAGGAAATGAAAGAGGTGATAGCGAAGATCGCTACACCGAGCAGGGAGAGCATCAGCAAGGCTGCAAAGAGACGCGGGATATTCAGCCGATACTGTGCTTCGAGAAGCCGGAAGGCGAGGCCGGATCCCGCGCCTGCCGAACCTGCCGCAAATTCCGCGACGACAGCGGCGATCAGCGCAAGGCCACCGCCGATCCTGAGGCCGGTCATGAAATAGGGTTGGGCGGCAGGCAATTTGAGAAAGAGCAGCGTCTGCCAGCGCGAGGCGCCGTAGAGCTCAAAGAGGTTGATCAGATTGTGGTCGACGCTCTTCAGTCCCTGGACCATATTCGAAAGGATCGGGAAAAAGGCGACGAGGAAGGCGCAGATCAGCAGCGCTACCTGCGTCGACGGCGCATAGATCAGGATAAGCGGCGAGATGGCGACGATTGGCGTTACCTGCAGGATGACGGCAAGGGGATAGAAGGCAAGCTCGACCCAGCGTGACTGCACGAGAAAGATCGCAAAGCCGACGCCGCCGACAAGCGCCAGCATCAGCGACATGAAGGTGATCTTGGTGGTGACCCAGAGGGCAGGAGCAAGCGTACCCCAATCCGTCACGAAGGCGTTTGCCACAGCGGCCGGTCCTGGCAGGATATAGGGCGGCACGCCGGACAGTTTCACATAGGCGTACCAGACGAGGATCAACATGGCGATGACGAGGAAGGGGATGGTGATGCGGAGCGCAAGATCGCCGCGCCTAAAGCGCGCGGTACCCTTAACCAGCAGCGGCGATGCGTCTGTTTCGTCACTCATCAATGATCCCCTGCCGAATTGATCGCCCCGATCAACGAATACGACACCGTTTCGCAGGCCCTGCGGTATTCTTCCGAAGTGCGGTAGTGCGCGTCGCGTTCGAGGCTGGTGACCAGCGGGACGTCGGCATGCACACGCCCGGGCCTTGCCTTCATCACGACGATGCGGTTCGAGAGATAGGCGGACTCGAAGACCGAATGCGTCACGAAAATCACCGTAATGCCGGTCGCCTTCCACAGCCGCAGCACGTCGTCGTTGAGCTTCTGTCGGGTGATCTCATCGAGTGCGGCGAAAGGCTCGTCCATCAGCAGCAGCTTCGGCTTCGTCACCAGCGCACGGGCGATCGAGACGCGCATCTTCATGCCGCCGGAAAGTTCGCGCGGATAGGCCTTGGCAAAATCCTGAAGGCCGACGGTGGTCAGCACTTGCATGATCTGATCATGCGCGGCGGCCTTCGAAACTCGTCTCAGCCTCAGCGGCAAGTGGACGTTGTCGAACACGTTTTTCCAGGGCATCAACGTCGGCTCCTGGAAGACAAAGCCGATATCGCCCTCCGGCAGACCTCGGGAATTGATGCGCGAACTGGGCCAGTCGATCGTTCCCGAGGTGACATCGCCGAGACCGGCGATGATGCGCAGCGCCGTCGACTTGCCGCAGCCGGAAGGGCCGAGCAGGCTGACGAACTCGCCGCTTTCGACCGTGAGTGACATGTTCGAAAGGGCGACAGTGCCGCTGGAAAAGACCTTCGAGACCGCCTGCATGACGACCAGTGGCCGCTTTCTCGCTTCCTTCGAAGGCGCCGGCTTGGTTTCGGCTAGGGACATTTTCTCGCTCATCTATCGAAGGGGATGCGGTCCGCCGCCAGAAAAGCGGCGGACCTAGCCTGGGAGGCTTATTTCTTCAGTGCCACGCCGGTGCTCTTGCAGACGAACTTCGTCGTGAAGGCCTTGGTGTAATCGGTATCGGCCTTGAACACTTTGATGGCGGTCATCTCGTCGAAGAACTTCTTGTAATGGGCGTCGGTGATGCAGCCGATGCCCTTGTCGAGGCTGTCGCCGGATTCGATGATGCCGTATTCCTTCATCTTGGCGATCGAATAGGCGATCTGGCCGTCCGTCATTTCAGGATTGTCCTTCCTGATCAGTTCGTTCGCCTTCGTGTTGTCGCCGTAGAGATAGTTGTACCAGCCTTCGATCGAAGCATCGACGAAGCGCTGCACGACATCGGACTTGCCGTCGATCATCGCCTGCGTCGTCGTGATCATCGTCGAATAGGGCGAGTAGCCGTTGTCGGCGAGCAGGAAGACCTTCGGCTCGAAGCCTGCCTGCTTCTGGATCTCGTAAGGTTCGGAGGTCAGGTACCCCTGCTGGGCAGAATCCTTGTCTGCAAGGAAAGGGGCGGGACTGAAGTTATAGGGCTTGTACTGCTCGTCCTTGAAGCCCTTGAAGTTCGCCTTCATCCATTCGAAATAGGTGAGGTAGCCGTCTTTGCTGAGGAACAGCGTTTTCAGCTTGGCGAGATCCTCGAACTTGTCGACGCCGTTGTCCGGATGGGCGATCAGCACCTGCGGATCCTTTTGGAAGATCGCGGCGACATCGACCAGCGGAATGCCCTGCTCGACGGCGGATATCTCTCCCTGAGGACCACCCATGTAAAAATCGAGCTTGCCGGAGATCAGCAGCGCGCTGCCTGCAGCATTCGGGCCGCCCTGGACGATGGTGACGTCGAGGCCGTATTTCGCATAGGTGCCGTCGGCGACGGCCTGGTAGAAGCCGCCATGCTCGGCTTGGGCAAGCCAGTTCGTCCCATAGCTCACCTTGTCGAGGGCAAACGCCGGCGAGGCGGCGGCAAGCATCGAAGCGAGGCCGAGGCAGCTCAGGAATTGTCTGTTCGTCTGTGCTTTCAACATGGTCGGCAGTTCCCCTTTTGTAACCGAGGGAAGCCTTATCCGGCTCCCTTTTGTGAGAATTTGAGCCATTGCCATGCGCTTTGAAAAGCATCAAAATTCGTGCACATTGATGCCTTTTCGGCATCCCTCGGAAAGCTGAAGATAATTTGTGCGGCCTGCGCAAAATTTACGCATCGGAGAGATCATGCTGCACTCAAGACGCCTTCTCTACATCAACGAGATCGCCCGTTGCGGTTCGATCCGCAAGGCGGCCGCGCGCCTTAACGTGGCGTCGTCGGCGGTCAACAGGCAGATTTTGGCGCTGGAGGAGGAGATCGGGGCGCCGCTTTTCGAGCGGCTGCCGCGTGGCCTGCGGCTGACGGCTGCCGGCGAGCTCTGCATCGAGCATATTCGCGACGTGCTGAAGAATTACGAGCGCCTGGAGGGACGCATCCGCAGCCTCAAGATGCAGCAGGCAGGCAAGGTGCGCATGGTGACGACCGTTGGGCTAGCCGCCGGGCCGCTGCCCGAAATCATCGCGCGCTTTCTTTCAGAGCATCCGCGCGTCTTCGTCCAGCTGCGCAACGACACCGGCGGCACGACGGCCAACCCCGTTGTATCAGGCGAGGTGGATATCGGTCTTGGCTTCAATATCCCCGCCATGCCCGGCATCCGCACGCTTGGAAATTTCGATATCCCGATCGGCGTCGTGCTGCCGCCGGGGCATCACCTGATCGGTCCCGGGCCGATCAACCTCGCCGATGTCACCCAGGAAAAACTGGTTCTGGCGCAGCCGGGCACCAGCCTGCGCGAGGTGATCAATCTTGCTTTTGCGCGCCTGCCCATTTCGGTCGAGCCGGTGCTGGAAACCAATGCATCGGAGATGCTGAAACAGCTCGTCAAATGCGGCACCGGGCTGACGCTGCTCAATCCGCTCGACGTCATCACCGAATGCCGGCGCGGTGAACTCGTCTTCCGGCCGATCGCCGAGCCGCATGCGCGTTACCAGCAGATGAAACTGTTTGCCCGTGCCCGCGCAGCGCTCGACGCGGCCACCAGCCTTTTCGTCGAATATCTGCTCGCAGAACTGCTCGGCCTGGTGCAGGAACTGCAGGCCAAGGGTCATATCCCACCAGATGTGAAACCCGCGGCTGAGCCTATTTCACATAGAGATTCGAAAGCGGATAGGCCTTGAGGTCCCGGAGCAGCTCGACGAACCCCTTGACTTGATGGCGGCAGATCGCCTCGCCCTTTTCGGCAGTGGCAACCGAGGCATCGCCGACCACACCGAAGGGATTGAGGTCATGCGCGATCCAGGCCAGCGAATGCGGCGGCAGAGGCTGAAGAAATTTGGATTGCTCCCGCATCCCTTCGGCCTTCGAGGAGAAATTCTGCGCCTTGTCCATCCGCACCAGCTCGGGGCGAAAGTGCAGCATCAACGACGTCTCGACATCGCCGCCGTGGATGCCGTATTTGCTCTCGTGATCGCTGACCATGCCTTCCGGATGACCGAAACGGCCCCATTGCGTGGAGACCACCGCCATTTGATGGCGCACGCGCAGTTCGCGCGCGACGATGCTCATGATGTCGACATTGCCGCCGTGGGAATTGACGATCACCATCTTCCGCAGCCCGGCTTCGGCAACCTTTGCGCCGATCGCCGTCCAGACGGGGATGAGCAGCTCGGCACTGAGCGACAGCGTGCCGGGGCCATAGATGTGTTCGTTGGCCTTGCCGATCTCCTGGGTCGGAAGGACCAGAATGTCCAGATCCTCCGGCCGCTGCCTCTTCAGCTCCGCCAGCATGCCGGTCGCGATGGCAACATCCGTTGCGATCGGCAGATGCGGGCCGTGCTGTTCCGTCGAGGCGATGGGCAGAACGGCAATCGTGGTCTCGGGGGAGAGGCCGGCAAAATCATATGTATTGAGCTCGTTCCAGTAAAACGGCGTGGGCATGCGGTCTTCCCCTTTCGTCACCTGCTTCGATAGGGAGTAGGGAATAATGATGAGCCCGAAAAGCATCATTTTTTGCGCATGGCGCTGCTTTTTTTCGCGCGCATCGGCGGGCGTTGCTCCGCTGGCGCTTCCGCGTCCAAGGCAACTTCATTGAAGTTGTGGCTCGCGGCATCTTATGACCGCGGCTCGGGGAATTCATGAGCCAGATCGATAACCTTATGCAACGGAGGGGGTCTAATCAGGAGGCGGAGTTGCACTACCTCAGCAGACGGCGTTGACGCGCGCCCATGTCCAACAAGCAAGGTGGAACAGTTCATGCCAAGCCAGACACAACTGGAACTTTCCCGTCGAGATCTACTTATCTCGTCGGCCGCAACGATTGCGGTCACCGGAGCCGTCGCGCCCGCGGCGGCACAGTCCCCAGGAAATGACATGGCCTATACATCCAAAGTTTCCTTCGCGGTTAACGGTGAGAAGCGCGATATCGAGGTCGACAACAGAACGTCGCTGCTCGACGCACTGCGCGAGCACCTGCATCTGACCGGCACGAAAAAGGGATGCGACCACGGCCAATGCGGTGCATGCACCGTCATGGTCGACGGCCACCGCATCAACTCCTGCCTGACGCTGGCGGTCATGCATGAAGGCGATCAAATCACCACGATCGAGGGCCTCGGCCAGCCTGAAAACCTTCATCCGATGCAGGCGGCCTTCGTCAAGCATGACGGCTTCCAGTGCGGCTACTGCACGCCGGGACAGATCTGTTCCTCCGTGGCGGTGCTCGAGGAGATCAAGGCGAATATACCGAGCCACGTCACCGGCGATCTTACGGCAGAGGCGGCCGTCACTGCGGTCGAGATCCGCGAACGCATGAGCGGCAACATCTGTCGATGCGGCGCCTATTCCAACATTATCGATGCCATTGCTGAAGTCGCGGGGATCAAAGCATGAGAGCCTTCACCTATGAACGTGCCTCGTCCGTCGAGGCCGCGGCCAAGGCGGCAGCCTTAAATCCTGAAACCAAGTTCATCGCCGGCGGCACCAACCTCCTCGACCTGATGAAGCTCGAGATCGAAACGCCAACGCATCTGATCGACGTCAACGGTGTCGGCCTCGACAAGATCGAGCCCACGCCGGAGGGCGGGCTGCGCATCGGCGCCTTGGTCCGCAACACCGATCTTGCAGCTCATGAAACCATTCGCCGCGACTACGGCCTGATCTCCAGGGCGCTGGTCGCGGGTGCCTCCGGGCAACTGCGCAACAAGGCAACGACGGCCGGCAACCTTCTGCAGCGCACGCGCTGTCCCTATTTCTATGACCCGAACCAGCCGTGCAACAAGCGACAGCCAGGCAGCGGCTGTTCCGCTATCGGCGGCTTCAGCCGCCAGCATGCCGTCGTCGGCACCAGCGAAGCCTGCATCGCCACTCATCCGAGTGACATGGCCATCGCCATGCGGGTGCTCGATGCTGTTGTGGAAACGGTCAAGGCCGACGGCAGTCGTCGCGCGATTGCGATCGCCGACTTTCATCGGTTACCCGGCGACACGCCTGATATCGAGACCGTTCTTGAGCGCGGCGAGTTTATCACGGCGGTCCTTCTGCCGCCCCCGATCGGCGGCAAGCACATCTATCGCAAGGTGCGAGACCGCGCCTCCTATGCCTTCGCGCTGGTCTCGGTCGGAGCGGTGATCCAGCCGGACGGCACAGGACGGGTCGCCGTCGGCGGCGTCGCCCACAAACCGTGGCGCATCGAGGCAGCCGAAGCCGAGCTGCCGAAAGGCGCGCGGGCGGTGGCAGGCGTGCTTCTTGCCGGCGCCCATCCGACCGAACAGAACCGTTTCAAGATCGATCTTGTCGAGCGCACGCTCGGCGCGGTCATTGCCGAAGCAAGGGGTTGAGCCATGCAGTTCGATACGCCAGCGACAACCAACCCGATCGACAATCTGAAGGTTGTCGGCCAGCCGATCCACCGCATCGATGGTCAGCTCAAGACGACCGGCCGCGCGATGTACGCCTATGAGTGGCACGATCCGAATATGCGCTATGCCTACGGCTATCCCGTCGGCGCGGCCATCGCCAAGGGCCGTATCACGTCCATGGACGTTTCCGCCGCCAAGAAGGCTCCGGGTGTGCTTGCCGTCGTGACGACGCTCGACATCGGCGAGCGGAAGAAGGGCAGGTTCAACACCGCCAAGCTTTTCGGTGGCGACGAGGTTCAGCACTATCACCAGGCAATCGCGGTCGTCGTCGCCGAGACCTTCGAGCAGGCACGCGCCGCAGCCTCCCTGGTCAAGGTCGACTATGCCGAAGAAAAGGGTGTGTTCGATCTCGGTCAGGCAAAGGATTCGGCCGTCAAGCCGGATGAATCTCAGCAGCCCGATACAGCGGTCGGCGACTTCGAGGCTGCCTTCAGGTCAGCTCCCGTCACTCTGGAGGCGACCTACACGACGCCCGACCAATCCCATTCCATGATGGAGCCGCATGCTTCCATCGCCGCCTGGAGCGGCGATGAACTGACGGTGTGGACGTCAAGTCAGATGATCGACTGGTGGCGCACGGATCTGGCGACCACACTCGGCATCGACAAGGAAAACGTCCATCTCATGTCGCCGTTCATCGGCGGCGGGTTCGGCGGCAAGCTCTTCCTGCGGGCCGACGCCGTGCTTGCCGCGTTCGGAGCAAAGGCGGTTGGGCGGCCGGTCAAAGTCGCTCTCCCACGACCGCTCATGCCCAACAACACAACTCATCGGCCGGCGACGATCCAGCGGATTCGCATTGGAACCGAGCGTGACGGCAAGATAACCGCCATTGCGCACGAAAGCTGGTCCGGCGACCTTCCGGGCGGCGGACTGGAGACCGCCGTCAACCAGACGCGGCTCCTCTATGCCGGTGCAAACCGCATGACCGCGATGCGTCTTGCGACGCTTCATCTCCCGGAGGGCAATGCCATGCGCGCTCCGGGCGAAGCCCCCGGACTGATGGCGCTCGAAATCGCCATCGACGAGATTGCCGAAAAAGTTGGGATCGATCCCGTGCAGTTTCGGATCGTCAACGATACGCAGGTCGATCCGGAGAAGCCGCAGCGGCCATTTTCCCAGCGCAACCTCGTCGGCTGCCTGACGCTCGGTGCCGAGCGGTTTGGCTGGGGAGAAAGGGGAAGGCCGGGTTCCAGGCGGGACGGCAGCTGGCTGGTTGGCATGGGCGTCGCCGCTGCCTTCCGCAACAACCTCGTCCTTCCCTCCGGAGCCCGGGTAAAACTCGACCGGGAAGGCGTCGTAACGGTCGAAACCGACATGACCGACATCGGGACGGGCAGCTACACGATCATCGCCCAGACCGCCGCCGAGATGATGGGAGTCACGATCGACAAGGTCGCCGTCCAACTTGGCGACTCGCGTTTTCCGGTTTCTGCGGGTTCCGGCGGACAGTTCGGTGCGAACTCTTCCACGTCTGGCGTCTACGCAGCCTGTGTCAAGCTGCGTGAGGCCATCGCCAAGAAGCTCGGCTTCAACTCCGAAAACATCGTCTTCGAGAATGGCGAGGTCCGCTCGGGCAATCGTTCGGTGCCTCTTGCCGAAGCCGCCGGTCCGGATGGTCTTGTCGGCGAGGACACCATCAAGTGGGGCGAGCTCACCGAGACGCATCAGCAATCGACATTCGGTGCGCACTTCGTGGAGGTTGGCGTCGACATTGCCACGGGAGAAAGCCGTATTCGCAGGATGCTCGCGGTCTGCGCGGCAGGTCGGATCCTCAACCCGATCACGGCCCGCAGCCAGGTCATCGGCGCGATGACGATGGGAGCGGGCGGCGCACTGTCCGAGGAATTGGCGGTCGACACCCGTCGCGGCTTCTTCGTCAACCACGATCTCGCCAGCTACGAAGTGGCGGTTCATGCCGACATTCCGCACCAGGAGGTGATCTTCATGGACGAGACCGATCCGATGTCCTCGCCGATGAAGGCGAAGGGCGTCGGCGAGCTTGGCCTTTGCGGCGTCGCGGCAGCAATCGCCAACGCCGTCTATAACGCGACCGGCGTCAGGGTTCGGCACTATCCGCTGACGCTTGACAAGCTCATCGGCGGCTTGCCGGACGTGGCCTGATCACGTCGACGGCGGTCCGAAACCCGGACCGCCGTTAATTCCTGTAGGATTTCCCATGGATCAGACACTTGCGCCCATCACGGCGCCAATTCCCGTCAGGGCGTCGCCCACCGACGATCCGGCGGAACTGCTTCGCTTCGCGATAGACGCCCATGGTCTTGGCGCGGCGGCACTCGCCACCCTCGTCGACATCCGAGGCGGGGCTGCACGCGCGCTCGGCGCTCATCTGGCGGTTGCCGCCGATGGTCGTTTCTGCGGTTATGTCTCCGGCGGATGTGTCGAAGCCGCCGTCGCCTCCGAAGCGCTTCTTGCAATGGCGGAAGGACGGGACCGCACGGTCAAGTTCGGCGACGGCTCTCCCTTCTTCGACATTGTCCTTCCCTGCGGCGGCGGGATCACTGTTGCAATCCATGTCCTGAAAGATGTCGGCGCTCTACAGCATGTTCTGGATCGTCTCGGACAAAGGCAGGCAGCCGGTCTTGTCTACTCGCCGGAGCGGCAGACGCTTATATCGGTCGACCCGCCGCTGCGGACGTGCTGGACCGAGGGTGATTTCCTGACCGTCTACCGTCCTCGCACTCGTATCGTCCTTTCCGGACAGACGCTTGAAGCGCAGACCGTCGCACGGCTGGCCGAGGCTTGCAGCTATGATGTGATCGTCAGAGGACGGGGCGAGGGGGCTGGGGTCGCAGCCGACATCATCGACCCCTTCACAGCCATCGTGCTCCTGCATCATGACCTCGACGCCGAAGCCGCCATTATCGAGGCCGCGCTTCACTCGCCGGCGTTCTATATCGGCGCACTCGGCAGCTCCCGGACGCATCATCGGCGTGTCGAGCGGTTGACAGCCTTGAGTTTCAGACGCGACGACATCGCTCGTATCAAGGCACCCATCGGGATGTTCGGCCCGACGCGGGATGCAACCTCGCTCGCCCTGTCGGTTCTGGCTGATGTCGCCGCGGCAAGACTGGTGGCTTATGCGTAAGGCATCGGTCGCGATC
Source organism: Rhizobium aouanii (assembly GCF_037002925.1). Lineage (NCBI taxonomy): Bacteria > Pseudomonadati > Pseudomonadota > Alphaproteobacteria > Hyphomicrobiales > Rhizobiaceae > Rhizobium > Rhizobium aouanii. The sequence goes on along the minus strand of NZ_JBAMYD010000009.1, from coordinate 62,647 downwards.
GTCATTCTCGCTGCCGGCAAGGCAAGCCGGATGGGTGAGGGCGGGAAGCACAAGCTGCTGGTCGAGTTCGACGGCGTGCCGCTCGTGCGGCGGTCGGCATTGACCGCGCTCGCTGCGGATGCAGCCTCCGTTATTGTCGTCACCGGCCATCGCAGGAGCGAGATCGAGGCCGCGCTCGATGGGCTGGCTCTGACTTTCATCGACAATCCCGATTACGCCAGCGGCATGGCGAGCTCACTCATAACAGGGTTCTCATCGAGGGACGCTGACAGCGCCGACGGCATTCTCATCATGCTGGCCGATATGCCCGCTATTTCCACCGCACACCTCGATGCCCTGATTTCCGCCTTTCGCAGCGCCGGCGGCGAGGCCATCGTGCGCGCCGTGTCACGCGGCAAGCCCGGCAATCCCGTTATCCTGCCCCATTCTCTGCGTCAGGCAGTCCTGAGACTTGAAGGCGATGTCGGCGCGCGCGATATCATCGCCACATCAGGCCTGCCCGTGCTCGATGTCGATGTTGGCGATGCGGCCCTGCTCGACGTCGACACGCCGGACGAGGTATTGGCAGCCGGTGGCGCAATGAACTGACCCGCGGAAGACAGCGCGCAGCCCCGGTGTCGCGCCGCTATCGAAGCCTGAATAGGAAATCAAACACCTCATTACTGCCTGCGGAGGCTGCCCAGCATAGCCTTGAATCCCGCGACCGCCCGCTTCGAAACCGCCTCAGGATTCTCGGCATTGGCGATCCAAAGCGCCATATGGCTGCTGGCGCCATTGATGAGGCGAGCGGCGGTTTCGGTGTCGATATCGATGATCTCGCCATCGGCCTTGAGACGGTCGAGGCTGCGGGAGAGGGCGGCGATACAGCCGGGGGTGTTCTGCCATTGCGAGATATCGCCGAGGACAGCCGGGCCATCGCGAAACATGATACGCTGGATTTCGGGCTCAAGCGCCATTTCGATATAAGCGGAGCACTCGTCGACAAAGCCCTGCCAGCGCGTGGAAGCGGCGGCCGAGACCTCGTTCAGCCGCTCCGTCATCTCCGCGTCGATTTCCATGATGACGGCCTGGAGCAGGCCCCTTTTGTCACCGAAGTGGTGATAGAGGGCGCCCCGCGTCAGTCCCGCTTCGCCGGTGAAATCGTCCATCGAAGCTTCCGCGTAGCCGATCGTGCCAAAGGCACGCCGCCCGGCTGCGATCAGTTTGCCGCGGGTTTCTGCGATCATCTCCTGGCGCGGTTTGCGCATGGCTTCTCCATTGGCATACGCCGCGTATCTTTTTCATTGACATACGGAGCGTATGCATTATTTCTAAACACATACGTTCCGTATATAAGTGTTCTATCCGATAGCTGGAAGGATCGTCGCATGTCAAATCCGTATAAACAGATATTCGCGGCACCTGGGGCCAAGGGCTTCTCCGCAGCCGGCTTTTTCGCACGCCTTCCCATCGCCATGGCGCCGATCGGCATCGTTGCCATGCTCTCCCAGGCACATGGCGAATATTGGCTGGCAGGCGCCGTGTCGGCGACTTATGCGCTCACCAATGCGGTGATCTCGCCGCAGATTTCGCGAGCGGTCGACCGACTGGGCCAGACGGCAGTCGTCGTCCCCACAACCATCGTATCAGTGCTGGCGTTCATCGCGCTGATCGCCGCGGCCATCCAGAACTGGCCCGTGTGGACGCTATTTGCCTCAGCCTTCCTCGCGGCAGCCATGCCAAGCATTCCGGCGCTGATGCGGGCGCGCTGGACGGAACTCTTTCGCAACCGGCCCGAGCTCAACACCGCCTTCGCGTTCGAAAGTGCCGCGGACGAACTGGTCTATATCGCCGGCGCCTCGCTGTCGGTCGGGCTGGCCGTCGCCCTATTCCCCGAAGCCGGCATGATGGTGAGCACAGCTTTTCTGGCGCTCGGGACGGCCGCCTTCATCGTGCAGCGCGGCACCGAGCCCAAGGTGCGTCATGTCGCCGGCGCGGCTTCGGTTGGCTCCGCGATCCGCCAGCGTCCGGTGCAGATCATCACGCTCGCGCTGATCTTCGTCGGCGCGATCTTCGCAACCGCTGAAGTGAGTGTTGTCGCCATCACCAAGGAGCTTGGTCAACCGAATGCGGCAAGTCTGGTGATCGGTGTCTATGCCCTCGGTTCCTTCCTAGTGGGTTTAACCCTCGGCGCGCTTAATCTGCGCATCCCCTTGCACCGTCAGCTGCTGATCGCTGTTGCGACTCTCGCACTGACCTCGCTACCGCTGCTCCTCGCCGGCAGCTCGGTAACCTTGCTTGCTATCGCCGTCTTCGTCAGCGGCATCGCGATCTCGCCGACCTTTATAACTGCCTTCGGACTGATCGAGCGGCGCGTGCCGGAATCGGTGCTGACGGAAGGCGTCACCTGGGTGATGACCGGCATCGGCATCGGTATGGCGCTTGGCGCCTTCGTCACGGGCTGGGTCGTCGACAGCTACGGTCCCCAGAGCGGATTCTGGGTGTCCGCGGCGGCCGGGGCCGCGACCGTCCTTATCATTGCCCTCGGTCAGCGCACCCTTTCGGGCGAGTGCACCGGCGGGGAAGATTGCGCGATGCTGGAGCCGGCGCAGTAGCAGGGCGGGCGGTAGAAAGGAACGACGCAGGAGGGTTCACCTTGAGCGGTTCGAAGCCGTTCAAGGTGAAGGCAGCGGGTCAAGTCGCTTTTCGGGAGAAATCACGAGCTAAGTTGAGGAATGCTCGGACGCCGGCCGATAGATTCCGACGTCCAGGATAGTAGAGGCATAGGCCTGGATAGGGCGGCGTCCAATCTTCCAGAACGCGAATAACGCGCCCCGCCTCTATGTCCGCGAGAATGTCTTGTTCGAAGAGGTAGCCCACGCCGGCGCTTTCGAGCACAGCAGTCCGCGTAAGGCTGGCCTCATCGAGTGCGATTGGCCCCCGCACGTCTATCTGCACCGGCTCGCCGTCTTTTTCGAACCGCCATCGAAACAAGGAGCCGTCCGGCAGGCGCACACGAATGCACCTGTGATTGAGAAGATCCGGAGGCACCATGGGCTTACCATGTTTCCCGAAATACTCGGGAGACACAACCACTGCGTGTCGCTGAGGCCGACCGAGCGAAACGGCAATCATGTCGCTGGGAACGAGGCCTTCAACCCTGACGCCCAGATCGAACCCGTCCTTGACGATATCGACCATCTTCCCCTCGGTGACGATATCGACACTCATGTCGGGATAGCGGCGCAGGAACTCCAGCACGAGCGGTGAGATGATGGCGCGCGCCGCAAATGGCGCTGCGTTGATCCGTATTGTTCCGGAAGGAGTCTCGCGGTGGGCGCGCACCAGATCCAGAGCAGCATGGAGATCCTGAAGCGTGGGCCCTACCTGCTGCACAAACAACCGGCCGGCGTCCGTCAGCGACACACTGCGGGTTGTGCGGTTGAACAACCGAAGTCCCGCCTCCAGCCTGCTTATCGTATGGCTCAACGCAGTCGTGGACAGGCCGAGATCAATGGCCGCTGCTCGAAAAGTCCCGCGCCTGGCAATTGCAATGGCCGCTTCAAGTTCCTTCAGGCTGGCTAGCTCCATTGTCCCGACCTGTTCATCATCGCATGCCGGTTTATCCCACTTATTTACGTAATGGTCGAGGGATAAGTATCGGTTAGGTTATGAGGAGAACACAATGGATATGCCCGGAATCATAAACACGTACTTTGAAGCAGACCGTCGCAATGACGCGGATGCGCTGCTGGACACCTTTGCGATCGAAGCCGTCGTCGAAGACGAAGGAGCGCACCATCAAGGCGTCGCCGCAATCCGCGAGTGGTGGGTGGCTGCGAAGAAGGCGACCCAATACCATGCAGAACCCGTGGAATCCGCGGTTGACTGCAACAAAGCAATCGTCCGGGCGAGGGTGAGCGGCCAGTTTCCCGGTAGCCCGGTGATGCTCACCCACGCCTTCACCCTCAAGGACGACAGGATCGTCTGGCTGGAGATCCGCTCATGACCGACTTTCTTAACCTGAGGGGCAAACGCGCACTCGTTACCGCTGGAACAAAAGGTACCGGCGCCGCGACCGTCAGACTGTTTCGGGAGCTAGGCGCAAAGGTGCTGACAACAGCGCGGGCCCGTCCGGAAAGCCTGTCGGAAGAAATGTTCGTCGAGGCGGACCTGACCACGGAAGAGGGATGCGCAATCGTCGCAGAGGCCACGCGGCGGCGCCTTGGCGGCGTCGACGTCATCGTCCATATGCTCGGTGGCTCTTCAGCGGCCGGCGGTGGATTTTCCGCTTTAACAGACGACGAATGGCAAAAGGAGCTGTGTCTCAATCTGTTTCCAGCTGTTCGATTGGATCGGCTGCTCGTACCGGACATGGTCGCCCGAGGGAGCGGCGTGGTCGTGCATGTCACTTCCATACAGAGGGTGCTGCCGCTTCCAGAATCGACGACCGCCTATGCTGCAGCCAAGGCAGCACTTTCCACCTACAGCAAGGCGATGTCGAAAGAAGTGTCGCCCAAAGGTGTTCGGGTCGTTCGGGTATCGCCGGGCTGGATCGAAACGGAAGCCTCCGTTCGCCTTGCTGAGCGCCTGGCGAAGCAGGCCGGAACTGACCTTGAAGGCGGCAAAAAGATCATCATGGATGGGCTTGGCGGCATTCCGCTAGGTCGTCCGGCCAAACCGGAAGAGATCGCAAATCTGATCGCATTCCTCGCCTCCGACCGCGCTGCTTCGATCACCGGTAGCGAATTTACGATTGATGGGGGGACGGTCCCCACTGCATAGGCGCTGCCATGCACGTGCAGATCAGGCGGGTGCGTCCCATCCCCCAATTTGGGAATAGATTGCGTTGCGGAGATGACGTACGTCGCGGTTCAGCGCGGCCAACTCATGAGGTGTTTGGGTCGAGGCTGCAAGCAAAGTGTCGCTGAGACAACCTGCCTTGTGCTGCAAGGCGCGGCCTTCATCGGTCAACGCGATCACCACTTGCCGTTCGTTGCTTAGGTTTCTGGTCCTGCGCAGCAGGCCGGATGCCTCGAGGCGCTTCAGAAGCGGCGTTAGCGTGCTGGATTCCAAAGCAAGGGCGTTGGCAATTGAGCCCACCGTTTGCCCATCTTCGCTCCATAACACGTTGAGCACGAGATACTGCGGGTACGTCAGGCCCAGCTCATCGAGAAGGGGCTTGTAAGCGCGCTGGATGGCAATACCAGCTGTATAAACTGCATAGCACAATTGGTCGTGCAGAGGGGGTGGGTCGTTATGGCGTTTGGTCATTGTGAGCTCCTGTAGACTCCATATAGCCCATGCAATAGCAAAATTAAATATCGCGATAAGAATTATCTTGACGAGCAATCTAAAGTCTGAGAGCATACATATATCGCGATAATAATTATCGCCGTTAACGAGGAGATAGCCATGACACGCAACACCACGACCACCGTAGCCGCAATTGCTGCTGCAGCCTCACTGTCCGCTGCCGCATTGCCGGCGAACGCAGCGGACACCATCTCTCAAGACCAGTCCGTCAGAAACGTTGTGCTTGTCCACGGCGCCTTTGCGGACGGTTCTGGCTGGAAGGGTGTTTACGACAATCTCACCAAGCGCGGCTATCGCGTTACGATCGTCCAGAACCCGCTGACCTCCCTCGAAGACGACGTTGCCGCCACCAAACGTGCGCTGGAACGGCAGGATGGTCCGGTCATTCTCGTTGGACATTCCTGGGGCGGCACGATCATCACGGAAGCGGGCGTCGACGCAAAGGTTGCTGGCCTCGTCTATGTTTCTGCTCTGTCCCCCGATGCCGGCGAGACAACGGCACAGCAATACCAAGGATTTTCTCCTGCATCGGAATTCGTCATTGAGACCACGAAAGATGGCTTTGGATATGTCAGCCCGGAAAAGTTTAAGGCTGGCTTTGCTCATGACGTCAGCGATGCGGATGTTGCATTCATGAGGGATGCGCAGGTCCCGATCAACATGTCGGCGTTCGGCACGAAGTTGGAAAATGCTGCATGGCGCACCAAGCCGAGCTGGGCCGTCGTCGCTACCGAAGACAAAGCATTCGATCAGGCGATGCTGATCCACATGGCAGAGCGCATCAAGGCGAAGATCACCAAGGTTTCGGCAAGCCACGCCCTGTTCATGACGCAGCCGAAGGTCGTCGCCGATACCATTGATCAGGCCGCTAAGGCCGTCTCGGCGAAGAAGCAATGACAGACGTAGCCTCATCGGGACAGTCCGCACTGTCCCGATTGACGACGAGCAGGGGCTGTCGAACCGAGCGAGGTCGGGCCGAAGCGAGCACATAAAAGGCCGCACGATCTCGGACTTGGATCCATTGCCCGCATCCGCCCCCGGGATCCCCAGCAATTTCGCTATTATTTTGAATCCATTCACGGAGGTAGTCACGTGAAGCTGAATAGTCGTGACCAAAATGCACCCGAAAATCCGCCCACTCCTCAGCGCGAGGTCGGTGATGTTTTCGACTTCATCGTCTGCGGCGCCGGGTCCAGCGGCTCCGTTGTCGCTGCGCGACTGGCAGAGGATGGGAACGCGAGCGTTCTGCTGCTCGAGGCGGGTGGGGACGATGCGGCCGAAACCGTTACGAACCCTGCGCAGTGGCCGCTCAATCTCGGCTCGAGCCGGGACTGGGGCTTTGTTGCACAACCGACCCCCGGCCTAGATGGACGACGTCTCCCTCTCAGCATGGGCAAGGGGCTCGGTGGCGGTTCGAGCATCAATGTCATGGTGTGGGCCAGAGGACACAAGGGAGATTGGGACCACTTTGCCGCTGAAGCCGGCGATGACGCGTGGGGCTACCAGTCGATCGTCGGCTACTATCGCCGGATCGAAGACTGGCACGGCGCTCCGGACCCAACGCGTCGCGGCGTGGGAGGACCTGCCTACGTAGCGCAGCCGCAGGCGCCCCAACCGATCGCGGAGGCCCTGCTGCGTGCGGCATCCACTATCGGCATTCCCGTCTACGATAGCTCGAACGGTGAAATGATGGAGGGGCCAGGAGGGGCATCGATCGCTGAACTGAGGATCCGCGATGGCAAGCGGGAATCCGTGTTCGGATCCTATGTGCGTCCGCTCATGTCGCGGCCGAACCTGACGGTGCTGACCGATGCGCTGGTCACGCGTCTCATCTTTGATGGCAAGCGGGTGATTGGGGTCGAGGTCCTCGTCGAAGGTCAGCGACGTCAGTTCACGGCGCGTTGCGAGACGGTGCTGTCGCTTGGCGCGATCAACACGCCGAAAGTTTTGATGCAGTCGGGTATAGGCCCGGAAGATGAGTTACACGCTCATGGCATTCCTGTCGTTCAGCATTTACCTGGTGTCGGTCGCAATCATCAGGATCACCTTGCATTCGGCTGCACCTGGGCATATCGAAAACCTGAAGCAATCGGTGGTAGCGGCTGCGAAGCAAAACTATATTGGAAGAGCGACTCGCGTCTTGCCCAGCCGGACATTCTTCAGTGCCAGTTGGAGTTCGCAGTGCCATCGCCGATCGAGACGGGTCTCGAAACGCCCGAACATGGCTGGACGATGTTTAACGGTCTCGCCCAACCGCAAAGCCGTGGCCGACTGAGGCTTTCCGGGCCGGATACAAACGATCCCATCCTGATCGAACCCAACTCTTTGAGTGAACCAGAAGACATGGCTGCTGCCCTGGCCGCGGTGGAGCTATGCCGGGAATTGGGAAATAGCCACGCTTTCAAGCCCTTGGTAACGGCCGAGACTGCTCCGGGTGCGCGCGACCGATCGGGGACGATCGACTTTATACGGCGTTCGGCCGTCACCTATTGGCATCAATCCTGCACAGCCAAGATGGGGCGCGACAGCATGTCGGTGGTTGATAACGAGCTCAAAGTGTACGGTATTGATGGCCTTCGCATCGCAGACTCTTCGATCATGCCTCGCATCACCACCGGCAACACGATGGCGCCTTGTGTTGTCATCGGAGAGCGGGCGGCCGATCTGATCCGGGAAATGCATGGCCTTACGGACTCGAGCGGAGGGTTCAATCAGCTCATATGATGAAGAGATTTATGTGGAGCTCGGCGGCGCATGCGTGGGCCGCCGAGCTTTTTTAGCAACGGGTTTGTACTGGTTCAGGGCGACCAACCTCACGGCACCTGCGCCCCAGTCACGGCGACATAGACCGAATAAACCGACCGCGTCGCCGCAATGAACAGCCGGTTGCGTTGAGGCCCGCCGAAAGTGAGGTTGGCGACGGTCTGGGGTACGCGGATCTTGCCGATCAGTTTGCCGGTCGGGTCGAAGCAATGCACGCCATCGGCCGCGCTCGACCAGAGGTTCCCGTTGACGTCGGTGCGGATGCCGTCCGGGATGCCGTTGTCGATGAGGCAGAAGACGCGGCCGTTTGCCAGGCTGCTGCCGTTGACCACGTCGAAAGCGCGGATGTGGCGTGGCAGGCTTTCGTCATGGCTTGCGGCGGAATCCGCAACGTAGAGGATTGTCTCGTCGGGCGAGAAGGCGAGGCCGTTCGGCTGGATGAAATCCGTGACGGCAGCCGCAAGGGCGCCCGTCGTCGGATCGAGCCGGTAGACGTTGCGCGTTGGTTGCTCCGGTTCGGCACGATAGCCTTCATAATCCGACATGATGCCGTAGGTCGGATCGGTGAACCAGATCGAGCCGTCTGATTTCACCACCACGTCGTTCGGCGAATTGAGCCGCCCGCCCTCGAAACGCTCGGCGAGCACGGTGATCGAGCCATCGATTTCGGTGCGCGTCACGCGGCGCGTCCCATGTTCGCAGGAGATCAACCGTCCCTGCCGGTCGCGCGTATGGCCGTTGGTGAAGTTGGACGGTTGGCGATAGACGGAGACGCCGCTCTCGGGCGTCCATCGCAGCATGCGCTGGTTGGGTATGTCGCTCCAGAGCAGCTGGTTCGCGTCGTTGAACCAGACGGGACCCTCCGCCCAGCGGCAGCCAGAATAGAGTTCATCGAGACCGGCGCTGGTCACGATCATCTGCCGGAAGCGCGGGTCGTGGATTTCGTAGATGCTGGCCTCGGCCATGGCGGTCTTTCCGTTTATCGCATGCCGGCCCGGCGACCGCCGGCGAGCACGATGACGCTGATGATGATGAGGCCGGTCATGATCAGGCGGATGCCCGCGCCGAGCCCGTAAGTGTTGAGCATGGAGACGACCAGGAACATGAAGAGCGATGCGCCCCAGATGCCCGGCACGTTGGAATCGCCGCCGGCAACCGCTGTGCCGCCGATCACGACGACGGCGATCGACATCAGGAGATATTCCGAACCCATGTTGAGCGCCGCGCCGCCGGAGAAGCAGGCGAGCAGATAGCCTGCGACCGATGCGAGCACGGCGCAGAAGAGATAGGTGACGAAACGCGTGCCGTCGACCGGAATGCCCGCCATGCGCGCGGCCGGCATGCTCTGGCCGATCGCCGAGATCCAGCGCCCGTAGATCGTCTTATCGAGCAGGAACCAGGCAAGCAGCGAGATCAAGAATGCGACGATCGCCACATTCGGCACGCCGAGCGTGTTCGACGTGGTAAATTCCGCCAGAACGCTTGGAGGCTTGATGCGCAAGCCCCGGTTCGTCCAGATCGCGGCGGACTGCACGATGAAGCTCATGGAAAGCGTGGCGATGATCGGCGGAATGCGCAGCGCCTTGATGAGCGCATAGTTGCCGAGACCAACGACAAGACCGATGACGATGGCGACGAGAAGGCCCGGCAGGATCATGCCGTTTTCGACATTCATCAGCTTCAGCGCCACCGTGCCGGCAAGCGTCATGGTGGCGGGAACCGAGAGATCGATATTGCCGGGACCGAGCGTGATGACGAACATCTGGCCGATGCCGACGATGACCGAGAAGGCTGCGAAGGTGAGGGCTGCCTGCGACAGGCCGAACGCGCTGGCGCCGAGCGTCACCATGATCGTCAGGAACCAGACGACAAAGGCGGCAAGCCACGACCAGATCCAGGGTTTGCGGAAGAGGCGAAGGAGCGGGGTCATCGGCGTTTCTCCCGCTTCTCCAGGCGGTTCAGCATCAGCCGAAGTGCCAGCACAATGATCAGGATCGCGCCTTGAGCTCCGATCTGCCAGTCCGGCGAGATGCGCAGGAAGGACAGGAACGAGCCGGCAAGCGTCAGCGTCAGCGCACCGATGACGGCGCCGATCGGGGAGACGCGGCCGCCGATGAACTCGCCGCCGCCGAGGATCACGCCGGCGATCGACAGCAGCGTGTAGCGCAGCGCGATATTGGCGTCGGCCGAGGTCGTCAGGCCGACGAGGGCGATGCCGGCGAGCACCGCGAAGAGGCCGGCAAGACCATAGGCGGCAGCGCGCGCTCCGACAATCGACCAGCCGGCGCGCTCGACCGAGCGCTGGTTGCCGCCAATGCCGCGCATCAGCACGCCGAGTGACGACCGCATGACGAGAAGATGGGCGACCAAGGCGATGACGATGCTGGCGACGATCGCCATCGGCGCCAGCGGCGGCTTGACGGTCATCAGCCAGCGTACCCAGTCCGGCGCCTGTCCGCCCGGTGCCGGCAGCAACAGGACGGCAAGGCCGCCCCAGACGAAGCTCATGCCGAGGGTCACAACAATGGACGGCAGGTTGCGCAGATAGATGACGACGCCGAGGCCCGCATAGGTTGCGATCGCGCCGGCCAGGATCAGGATACCGATCAACGGGGCATCCCGCAGAAAGGTCGCGGTGACGCAGGCGACGAAGCTGACGAAGGCGCCCATCGAGAGATCGAGATCGTTGACCGCCATCACGATCATCTGGGCGATCGTCGCAAGCGCGATCGGCACAGCCAGGTTGAACAGCAGGTTGAGCCCGACATAGCTCATGGCGCGCGGCTGCAGCCAGAAGACGGCGGCGAGCAGCAGCGTCAACGACAGGGCGGGAATGGCAAGACGCAGGGCGTCGGACGACGGCCGGAACGTCATGCGGCGACCCCCTCGAAGGAGGCGGCGATGATATTCTTCTCGTTGACGGCGTCGCCGGCGAGTTCGGCGGTGATGCGGCCTTCGCGGAAGACGTAGACGCGGTCGCAGAGGCGGACCTCGTCCATCTCCGTCGAGTACCAGATGAAGGTGCGGCCGCGCGCCGCCTCCTCGCGGATGATCGCGTAGACCTCCTGCTTGGTCCCGACGTCGACACCGCGCATCGGATCATCCATCAGGACAACAGGCGCGCGCGTTGCGAGCGCTCGGGCAAAGAGCACCTTTTGCTGGTTGCCGCCCGAAAGCGACAGGATGCGATTGTCCATATCGGGCGTGCGGATCTCGATCCGCCGCTTCCAGTCGGCGCCTTTCGTCTCCTCTTCGCCCGCGAGGATCAGGCCGCGCCGGGAGAGGTCACCGAGCGAGGCGATGGAGAAGTTGCGCAGGATGCTCCACAGCTCGAAGACGCCGTTGAGGCGGCGGTCGCCGGCAACGAAGGTGACGAGCGGATCGCGCTCGGGCAGCCAGTTGCCCGACTGGGCGGCATGCAGGGCGAGCAGAAGTTCGGTCTGCCCATGGCCCGCCAGGCCCGCCAGTCCGATGATCTCGCCCTTGCGGGCCGCAAAGGAAAGGCCCTTCGCCTGATGGGACAGAATGAGCGGAGCGGTGGACAGTTCGCGCACGGAGCGCTGCCCGGTCTCCTCCTTCGCAACGGTGCCCATGGCTTCGACGAGGCCGTGATGGTCAAAGCCTGGCGCCGGGCGCTCGGCAACGACGCGGCCGTCCTTCATGACGACGATGCGGTCGGCGGTTTCGAGGATCTCGTGCAGGATATGCGAGATGAAGATGACGGACCCGCCCTCGGCAATGAAGCGGCGGACATGATCGAGCATCTGCCGGGCAAGGCTTGCATCGAGCGACGAGGTCGGTTCGTCGAGGATCACCAGACGCGGCGCAATGCCGGCGTCGGAAAAGGCCATTGATATCTCGACCATCTGCCGCTCGGCGATCGAAAGATCCCCCACGGTCCGGCTGCTGTCGATGCCGTGGCGGGGAAAGACGGCGTCGAGGCTCGTCTCGATGATGTTTGCGGCGCGCCTGCGCCAGCCGAAGCCACCGAGATGGCGATGCATGATGCGCGTGTTCTCAACGATCGAAAGGTTGGGGCAGAGCGAAAGCTCCTGGAAGACGCAACGCACGCCGCGGGCACGCGCGGCGTTGATGCCATAGCGCTCCAGCCGCTCGCCGTCGCTCGCCACACTTCCTTCGTGCGGCGTAAGACCGCCGTTGATCACGCTGACGATAGTGGACTTGCCGGCGCCATTGTGTCCGACAAGCCCGACGCATTCGCCCGGCAGGACGTGGAGGGTCACGCCATCAAGTGCCCGGACCGCGCCGAAGCTCACCTTGGCGCCATCGACGGCGATCACCGCCTTCAAAACGTCATCCATGCTGCCCGCCATGCCTGCTTGCAAAAAATGCCGCGCGACCTTCTGCGGCCGCGCGGCAGTCGCCGGGAGATTTACTTTGCCGACTCGATGACCTTGATTGCGTCTGCTTGCGTGTATTCCACGTTGGCGACGCCACCGGCCTGGGTATTGGCAAGGTTGGTTTCGAGATTGTCCTGGTCGATGCGCAGGAAGGGCACGACGAGGTCCTTCTTGACTTCCTTGCCGTCGAGGATCTGTTGTGCCACCCAGAAGGCGAGCGTGGAAACGCCGGGCGCGATGGACACGGACATAGTCTCGTAGCCCTTCGCGTCCTTCTGCTCCTTCCACCACTTCAGTTCGTCTTCGCGGTTGCCCATGATAATGATCGGCATCTTCCGGTCGGTCGCTGCAATCGCCTGTGCCGCGCCATAGCCGTCGCCGCCCTGCGTTACCACGCCAACGATGTCGGGCAGGCTCGGCAGAATACCGGCAACAGCCTTCTGCGCCACGTCCTGCGCCCAGTCGCCGTGAACGGAGCCGACAATCTTGAACTGCGGGAACTGCTTGACACCCTCGTGGATGCCCGCCGAGATTTCGTCGTCGACGAAGACACCGGCAAGGCCGCGGATCTCGAGCAGGTTGCCGCCGTCCGGAAGTTTCTTCGACAGGTACTCGACCTCGCTCCGGCCCATTTCCTTAAAGTTGACGGCGATGCGCCAGGCACAGGGCTCGGTCACGATGCCGTCGAAGGAAACGACGGTGATGCCGGCGTCGCAGGCCTCCTTGACCGCGCCGTTCAGCGCCGTCGGCGAGGCAGCGTTCAGCACGATCGCGTCATAGCCCTGCAGGATCATGTTCTGGATCTGCGCGGCCTGTTCCGTCGCCTGGTTCTCGGCGGTGGTGAAAGGGTCGGCTGCGGCAACGGTGCCGGCCTTTACGGCTTCGCCCGTCACCTTGCCCCAGCTCGTCAGCATGGCCTGGCGCCAGGAGTTGCCGGCATAGTTGTTGGAAAGGGCGATCTTCTTGGCCGACGTGTCGGCAAAGGCGGAAACGGGCATCGCGGCGCAAGCAATGGCGGCCGATGCCAGAAGCATCTTACGGATTGTCATGTCTTCCTCCCTGATGATCGCGCTGGTCGGCGGATCGCTTCACTCCTGCCGGCCCAATTGGGGCCGAGTGAAAATTGTTCTTGCACTGAGCTTCCTCCTCTCAGTAAGGGCAGGATGCGGGAGATCGACCGGCCTGTACAGGGGCAAGGCGGCAATCCGTTTGCGGGATTTGCGCAACAAGCTGCGGGTTTACGCAAGACGGCGGCGCTTCCGCGGGCGCTTACTGCGAAGGGTCGTGGCCGGTTGAGGAGCCTGCCGCCGCCTCGGGGAGGAACTGACGATGCTGCATCTCGTACCCGCAGCCATGTTCGACCATTATCTCGGCATTTCCCGGCTGCTCGCGGGCCAGCTCGACTTTCGCTCGGCTATCCGTTCCGTTGCGGCCGAGGTCGCCCATATCATCCCGCACGACCACCTCGATGTCTGCGTGCTGCTTGAGGGCGGCAACTACCACACGGCCTATGAGACGGGGATCGAAACCGCCTGGGGCGGGCTTGCCGGCGCGCCTGTCGTCAACAGCCCCATCCGTTCGCTGCTCTGGGGCGAGGTGGATTTTCTGCTGGCGGATGACGCCATGACCGACCCGCGTTTCCACTTCGAGGGTGCGTTCAAGCGGCCGATCGTCGAACAGTCGCTGAGGAGCCGCTTGCATGTGCCGATGAAGGTGCAGGGCACGATCATCGCCGCACTTTCCTGTTCGTCGCACAGGGCGGGCGTCTATACGATGGAGGATATCGAACGCGCCCGCATCATCGCCGACCTGCTGACGCCCTATTTCTTCGCGCTGCAGGCGGCCGAGCAGGCGCAGCGCTCGGCTATTGTCGAGGCGGAGGCCCGCGCCCGCGAGGAGGGCTTGCGGCAAGGTGCGCTGAAGCTTACCGAGGCGTTGGAGCAGGAACGCCAGCGCATCGGCATGGACCTGCACGACCAGACGCTCGCCGACCTGACGCGGCTCGCCCGCCGGATCGATCGGCTGTCGCGCAACGGCGAGGTGGCGCCCGAGGCGCTGGAGCCGATCTCTCGTTCCCTGCAGCATTGCATGCAGGATCTGCGGCAGATCATCGAGCAGGCAAAACCCTCGGTGCTCCAGCTCTTCGGCCTCGCCCAGGCAATCGAGCATCATCTGGACCGATCGACCCGCGACACGGGATCGGGGATCGAGTGGGGCCTCGTCGACGAGACGCACGGTGCGCTGGAGCGACTGGAACCGACCGTCAGCGTCGCGCTGTTCCGGATCGCCCAGGAGGCGATCAACAATGCGGTGCGCCATGCCGCGCCACTGGCCGTCACGGTGCGGCTCGAGGCCGATGACGACCGGCTATCGATCGAAATCTCCGACGACGGAACTGGCCTCGCCAAGACGCGGGGACGGATCGGCGGCGGCATCGACAATATGAAGACCCGTGCGCGGCTGATTTCGGCGCGGTTCACGACCGGGCCTGGCCACAACAATCGCGGAACTGTGGTGCGCGTCGTGCTACCGCTCGTACCGAACGACCCGCCGAGCGGGCCAAACTGAGGAGAAGGGCATGATGAAGGTTCTGATCGTCGAGGACGACCCGCTGCACCGGTCCTATCTGCACGAGGCGGTCAACGCGGCTCTGCCGGAATGTGACACGGTGATCGAGGCGGAGAACGGAACCGTCGGCGAGAAGCTCGCCCGCGACCACAAGTCGGCGCATATCGTCATGGACCTCCAGATGGCGAACCGCAACGGCATCGAGGCGGCGCGCACCATCTGGAAGGAGCGGCCGGAGACCCGCATCCTGTTCTGGTCGAATTACTCTGACGAGGCCTATGTGCGCGGCGTCTCCCGCATCGTGCCGGATGGCGCCGCCTATGGCTATGTGCTGAAATCCGCCTCCGACGAGCGGCTGAAGCTTGCGTTGCGCTCGATCTTCATCGAGAGCCAATGCGTCATCGACCGCGAGGTGCGGGGCCTGCAGCAGAAGAGCCTCGGCCAGACGAACGGCTTCACCGACTCTGAATACGAGATCCTCGTCGACATCGCGCTCGGCCTCACCGACCGGGCCATCGCCAAACGCCGGGGCCTTTCGCTGCGCAGCGTGCAGAACCGCCTGCAGCAACTCTACGACAAGCTCGACGTCTACCAGAGCGCCGGCGACGACCACGAGGACGGCCGCTTCAATCTGCGCGCCCGCGCCGTCACCGTCGCTTTCCTGCGCAAACTCCTGAATTACAGCGCTCTGGAGCGGGCTGAGGCAGAGCTGCAGGAATGGCTTGAGGGAAAGTAGTTTCCGGAGCTGAGAACATCACGTCAACATCTCTCGCCGCAATCCAAGATGCGCAGACATGATTGCCAACAATAACGACGCCGGACTCGACTTGTCTTACGATATCGAATTTTACGCACTGATGGCGGAAAGCTTCGAACGAAGCTTGGGACGCAGCCTGACGCCGGAAGGCCGGGGTGCTGAATGGCTTTACGACCAGTCGCCGGCAGTTGTCCTTGCCCACAATACCGACGTCGATCCGCGCTTCATCTACGCAAACCGCGCTGCCCAGGCCTGCTTCGAATATTCATGGGACGAGTTCGTCACTCTGCCATCGCGTCTTTCGGCGGAGGCGCCCGATCGCGCCGAACGTGAGAGGTTGTTGAATGCCGTGGCGGCGAATGGCTTTATCGCCGACTACCGCGGACTTCGCATCGCCAAGTCAGGGCGGCGTTTCTATATCGAAAAAGCCATCGTTTGGGACCTTGTCGACCGCAGCGGATGCCGTCGCGGTCAGGCTGCGACATTC
The DNA here is from genome assembly GCF_037002925.1 of Rhizobium aouanii. Taxonomy (NCBI): domain Bacteria; kingdom Pseudomonadati; phylum Pseudomonadota; class Alphaproteobacteria; order Hyphomicrobiales; family Rhizobiaceae; genus Rhizobium; species Rhizobium aouanii. The sequence goes on along the minus strand of NZ_JBAMYD010000009.1, from coordinate 46,416 downwards.
GATTCCTGGGAAGACGTGCAGGCGGATTGAGCGCCGGCTGCGGAGACGTCGACCAGGCGCCGGATATGTCCGCAGCTTTGCAAACTATGTCCTTTGCCATTTGGTTGCCAAAAAACCATGATTGCGTCACATAGATCGCACATCGACACTCGGCATTAAGAATTGGATCAACGCTGAATGCGCATAGCCTACTTTTTCCTTGGTGCATTTCTTGCAATTGCACAGTCCGCATATGCTGAAGTTGCATCACCACCTGCCCTGGCGCCTCTAAAGCGACAGGCGCAAGCCGCCGAGTTGAGCGCGCAATTTCTTTCGCGGTATAGCTACAAGCCCGTCCCACTCGACGACGCCTTGTCGGCCAGGATCATGGATGGGTTCATCAAGTCACTTGATCCGGACCGCATGCTCTTCCTGCAAGCCGACATCGACGGATTCATGTCCGACCGCAGCGAGGTCGATGATGCCATCGAGGAGAGAGACTTGAAGATCCCGTTTGCGATCTTCAAAGCGTATCAGCAGCGCGTTGTCGACCGCATGAACTATGCGCGCAACCTGCTTAAGCAGGACTTCGATTTCGGCGCGCAGGAAAACTATTCGGTGCTGCGCGATAAAGCGCCGTGGCCGCAGTCGGAGGCCGAGAGCAATGAGCTTTGGCGCAAGCGCGTCAAGAGCGACTGGTTGCGGTTGAAACTGGGCGGCCAAAACGACGCGGCCATTCGCGAAACACTCGACAAACGTTATGAGAACACGCTCGAGCGCGCTTACAAGTTCAAAAGCGACGACGTTTTCCAATCGTTCATGGACGCCTACGCAACGTCGATCGATCCGCACACGGATTATTTCGGTACGGCCGCTTCGGCGGACTTCAATGTCTCGATGAAGCTTTCGCTGTTTGGTATCGGTGCGGTCCTGCAGGAGCGCGACGACTATACGACGATCCGCGAGCTCGTGCCGGGCGGACCGGCACAGCTGTCCGGCAAGCTCTCGGTCGGAGACCGCATTACCGGCGTTGGTCAAGGCAAGGACGGCGCGATCAAGGACGTGGTGGGCACGCGCCTTGATGAAGTCGTGCAGATGATACGCGGGAAAAAAGGTTCCGTCGTGCGTTTGGACATCCTGCCGGCAGATGCCGGAGCTGATGCCACGCATCGCGTCATCAGCCTGGTGCGCGATAAGATCAGTCTCGACAAGCAGGCCGCCAGGAAGACTGTGCTGTCCGTAAAAGCGGGCGACGCCACGCGTAAAATCGGGATCATTACCCTGCCGGTATTCTATGAGGATTTTGAAGCCAAGCGCAAAGGAGACAAGGATTACAAGAGCGCAAGCCGCGATGTCGCCAAGCTTCTCGGCGAGCTGAACCAAGAAAAGGTCGACAGCGTTCTCATCGACCTGCGCAACAACGGCGGCGGCTCGTTGGACGAGGCGATCGATTTGACTGGCCTGTTCATCGGCAATGGTCCGGTCGTTCAGCAACGCGGCAGCGATGGCAAGGTCGAGGTCAGGAGCTCGGAGCTTGCAGCGCCTGTCTGGACAGGCCCGGTGGGTGTCCTGATCAATCGCGGGTCGGCTTCGGCTTCGGAGATTTTTGCCGCTGCAATCCAGGATTACGGCCGAGGCGTGATCGTCGGCGAACCCAGTTTCGGGAAGGGCACCGTTCAGACCGTCGTCGATCTTGACCGGATCGTCCGCAACAGCAAACCCGAGTTAGGGGAGCTAAAGGTGACGATTGCCCAGTTTTTCCGGGTCAACGGCGGTACGACGCAGCTGCACGGCGTGACGCCCGATATCAGCTTGCCAGGACTTTTCGATCCAGCGAGCTTCGGCGAGACCAGTTATGACAATGCCCTGCCGTGGGCGCAGATCAAACCTGCGAAGTACACGGCTGTCGACACGGTCACGACGTTGCTGCCGACATTGCAAAGCCGCCATGATGCGCGGGTTGAGAGCGATCCGGACTTCCAACGCCTGATTAAAGACATTGCCGACCTCAAGGTGCAGCGCGAAAAAGGGGTCGTTTCCCTCAATGAAGCCGAACGTCGCAAAGAAGCGACGGCTCGCGAGAAACGGTTCAAGGATCGAGCGAAAGCAGGGGATGGCGAGGATCTTGGAGATGACGGCCTGGAGGCAGGCGAGCGCAGCCTGAGCGCTGATATTGCCATCGAGAACGCCCGCAAGAATGCAAAAGACGTCTTGCTGAACGAGGCCGCCGCCATTCTTGCAGACGAGGCGGATCTGCGGGAAGGCGTGCTCAAGGCAGCCGCAAAACAATCGGGAAACACGGACGGAAAATAGTCAGTCCGACGGGTGTAGGTTCAGGTCCTGTGACAAAATTTCGGGACGCGATCGTGTAACGACAAAATCTTGACGCCGCTTGTCCGGAGGCAAGCGTGCCACTGAATATGCCATCAAACCTGCGACGCACAACCTGATCGATCGCGCCGCCGAGCTGCTTGCTAAGAAAGGGGACGAACGCCGTCCACTGGAGTTGCTGCTTGACGCTCCACACGCGCGACATCACACTTGCCGTGTCGAAGGTGAGTCGGACAGACTGTACCGTTTTTCGCATCCGTTGCTCACCTCAGGAGGAGTTGCCAGCAGGGGCTGATTGGTCCGAGCGCCGACCAACAGTTGGTTGCAAATAGGATCGAGGTACTGGGTTCGAACTCGCAGCCGCTCCTATTTTGCTTGTGAGGTCGCGCCGTGGATAAAGTGCTATCAGCAGTCGATCCTCCTCGCGACAGTCCACTTAGGCAGCGGGTTTTCTCATTGCCGAGCAACCGCCGGTCTCTGCTTTGGCCGGGGCTTTTGATATCAATTTTGCTTCTTGCAGGCATCGTCGTTTTTTATCGTGAAGTCCACCACCTCGAAGAGCCGGTCGAGCCTTTTGAATATCGAACTCTCAATAAGGCTGCCCGATCATCTCGCACAGCCGCCCGCGCTGATCCGGCGGCTCCTTCTCCCCTCCCGTCGACGTCGATATCGCTGCAACTGATCGAGGTCCCGAAGCTGGAATTGGCAAGTCAGTTTCTGCGGATCTGGCGCGTCTCGGGGCGGAATATGTGCGGTGCTCTTCGAGAGGCCGGCATCGAGATGAGCGAATGGAAAGCCGCATCGATGCGCAATCGCAGCTATGAATGTTATTTTCAGCGCATCTACGAACGGGACGAGGTGCGTCCCCTCAGCTCGACCTTCGTTAAGGTTCGTGGAGATGAAATGGGCGGTATTCTTGATATCCGCGCCAAGATCATTGGGCCGACGACCGACGCCCAGGGACGTCTCGCCCCGGCCGTCCTGCGCATTTTCGAGATCATCGTGAAGCAGGCGTGCTGGCGTGATTTCGAGGATACTCTTGCCTCGATTCAAAACCTTCGAAATGTCGAATACGAACGATTCGGCTCCTATCTCAGCTTTACGCGCGAAGCAGACAGCGCAAATATCTTCAATTTCGTTCTTGGTCTTAAGGCGACTTCAAGTTCGCAGGTGAAGACCAAGACGTATTTTTCGACTGAGCGTTGGCTCCAAATGCCCGCAGTGCTCCCGCGAGCTTCATCCACAGTGAGCGCTCGGAAACGTCCATATGAGCCAGCGCTCAATGACGGCGCAAGCACTCGTCACGATCCGGGATCGAGCCGGAACTGTGGCTGAACATCGACGACAACCGCCGATGCCGCCGAACGCATGGACAGGCCCGGAAAAGAACATATCTTCGAGGGGGCCTTCCTTTCTGGAGGCCTCGAACCAAACAACACGGGCACACATCCATGACCAAAGGCTCCGATCTTCTAGTGGCAGCGCTTGAGAACGAAGGTGTCGATCGCATCTTCGGCATTCCCGGCGAAGAGAATCTCGACGTCGTCGAATCCATCCGCAAGTCGTCGATCGAGCTCGTCCTCACCCGGCACGAACAGGCGGCCGCGTTCATGGCTGCGACCTATGGCCGCCTGACTGGAAAGCCCGGCGTCTGCCTGACGACGCTCGGGCCGGGTGCTCTCAACCTCTCGACGGGTGCCGCCTATGCCTTGCTCGGCGCGATGCCGATGGTGATGATCACAGGTCAGAAGGGGATCCTCTCGTCCCGCCAGGCGCGTTTCCAGGTGGTCGATGTCGTCGCGTCGATGAAGCCGCTGACCAAGCTCGCAAGGCAGATAGTGTCGCCGCAGATGATCCCGACGACGGTCAGGGAGGCATTCCGTATCGCCCAGGAGGAAAGGCCTGGGCCGGTGCATCTGGAACTTCCGGAAGATATTGCGGCCGAGGAATTCCAGGAGGTGGCGCTGATTGCACCGCATCAGCTCGAGCTGCCGACGGCAAGCAATGCGGCCCTCGATCGCGCCGCCGCCCTCATCGCCGCAGCCAAACGTCCGCTTCTGATGTTCGGGGCAGCGGCCTCGCGCCCTCGCTCGACCTCCGACATCGCTCAATTCGTGATCCGCACGCGCATCCCGTTCTTCACGACCCAGATGGGGAAGGGAACGGTTCCAGGTGGAACCGAGCTCTACATGGGCACCGCCGCGCTGTCGGAGCGGGATTATGTCCACGAGGCCATCGAACAGGCCGACCTTATCATCACGATCGGCCATGACACGATCGAGAAGCCACCTTTCATCATGGGCAAGGGCGGTCCGAAGGTCGTTCATGTCGGATATCAGCCGGCGACCGTCGAGCAGGTCTACTTCCCGCAATCCGAAGTCATCGGCGACATCGGCCCTTCGCTGAAGGCGTTGGCCGATCGCCTCGAGGGCAAGCTACCGAACGCGCAGGCGCTTCTCCATCTCCGCGAGCGCATTCTCGATCGCATCGCCGCGCGGGCAACGGAGGATCGCTTCACCCCGCAGCGTCTGGTCAACGATATAAGAGAGGTGATGCCGCATGATGGCATCCTGGCGCTCGACAACGGCATGTACAAGATCTGGTTCGCGCGGAACTACCGGACGCGGATGGCGAACACGCTGCTGCTCGATAATGCTCTTGCAACGATGGGAGCTGGCCTGCCGTCGGCCATGGTTGCTTCGATGCTATATCCGGAGCGGCGGGTCATGGCGATCTGCGGGGATGGCGGCTTCATGATGAACTCCCAGGAACTGGAGACAGCCGTCCGGCTAAAACTCAACCTCGTCGTTCTTGTCATCGAGGACAATGCCTACGGCATGATTCGCTGGAAGCAGGCCGTGGACGAATTCCCGGATTTCGGGATGACCTTCGGCAATCCCGACTTCGTGAAATATGCCGAATCCTACGGCGCCAAGGGAACCAGGGTGGACGATATTAGTCGGTTCAAGCAGGTGCTCGAAGACGCATTCTCCGCAGGAGGTGTCCATCTGGTGAACGTCCCCGTCGACTACTCGGAAAATGAACGCGTGCTGGTGAAGGAGCTTCGCGAACGGCTCCCCGCGATATTAGAGGTCTAAGGATGCCGCCTGCCATGAAGGCGTTGGACCGCGAGCCGATGGCAGAATTGCCGGCAGACGACGCGGCACGATGGTGGTATTCAACTAGGTTACTGCGTCCTTGAACGGCGACTGGGAAATATGATGTCGAGCATCACTCAAAATTAGACAAGCATTGGATAACAGCCTGTTTGGCCAGGATAGGCTTGCCTCGCCTGTTGCCGGGAGGCATGGTCTGTCCCGGAACAGCGGAATCACGAGACTGCGGACGAGGCCTACTGCCGCGTGTCTGAATGACGCGTGGCGCTGTAGACCATGCTCGAAAGCTCGCGGCGCATCGCAAACATGGCTGGTTAATGTTTTCCTTCCTGCACAGTTCGGACCTTCATATTGGCAAGCGATTTGGCAATCTTCCCGAGGATTTGAGAGGGCGCCTGCGCGAGGCGCGGCATGGCGTGATCGGGAGACTCGCCGGTGCGGCACGAGAGCATGGGGCTGATGTCATCCTGCTCGCAGGCGACACGTTCGATACCGAGACGCCGACACCTGCCGTGCTTCGCCAAGCGCTTGGCGAGATGGCCCGGAATACGCCGCTGCGCTGGGTCCTGCTTCCTGGCAACCACGATTCGCTGCTGGCGGACCAGCTCTGGAGTGCTGCGCGCGGCGCGGTGCCCGACAATGTTATCCTGGCGACGGAAGCGGCGCCCCTTCCGCTTGGGCCTGATGTCATCCTGCTGCCGGCGCCTTGCACGACCAGGCGGCCGGGCCGCGACCTAACCGAATGGATGACAGATGCTGCCACACCGGACGGCTCTATCCGAATCGGCCTCGCCCATGGCCCGATCCAGGAATTCTCGGAGGATGCCACGGCCACCAATGTGATTGCGCCGAACCGCGCGGCGCTGGCCGGCCTCGATTACATGGCGCTCGGTGATTGGCACGGATCGGTCGCGGTCGACCCCAGAACGCACTACAGCGGCGCGCCCGAGCCGGACCGTTTCAAGCATGACCGGCCGGGGCAGGCGATGGTCGTTTCCATTGCCGGGCAGGGAGCGATGCCGACGACGACGGCTGTCGCGACCGCCAGCTTTTCCTGGCAGACATTGCAGCTTCCGCTGCTGGCGTCAGAAGACGGTGTTGAAGCGCTGAAGGCGGCACTGCCGGAACCGTTCGCGCGGCGACAAACCCTGTTGCGCGTCGCGCTGTCCGGCCGTGCCCGATTGAACGGGCGCACAGCAATGACCAGCCTGCTGCAACAGGTCGCGCCGGAATTTGCCCATCTGGAGATCGATACGGAACTGCTGGGGACCGATTGCGAGAGCGATGATCTCGAGATCATCGACCGAGCCGGTGCGCTGCGCGATACTGCGGACTTGCTGCTTGCCGAAAGCCTCGACCAATCCCGCTCGGGCGATGACAGGGGTGTGGCGCGTGAGGCGCTGATCCGTCTGTTTTCCTATTGCGAGGCGATTGATCGATGAAACTCAACGCTCTTCGCCTTCACAACGTCAAACGCTTCGCCGGCCGCGGCATATCCGTCGAAGGAATCGCCGATGGCGTCAATGTGCTGAGCGCTGCCAACGAACACGGCAAATCGACCTGTTTCGAGGCGCTGCATGCGCTGTTCTTCCAGCCGCACGGCGGCACGCCAAAGAGCGTGCAGATGCTGCGCCCCTATAGCGGCGGCAATCCGATCGTCGAGGCCGATATCACGATCGAAGCCGGCCGCTACCGCCTGACCAAGCAGTTCTATGGCGGACGGCGCGCCAGCGTCACCGATCTCGGCAGCGGCCGGCTCGTCGCCCAGGCCGACGAGGCCGAGGCTTTCATCGGCGATCTCATTTCCGGCGGAACTGCCGGCCCGGCAGGCCTGCTCTGGGTGCGCCAAGGCGTCACCGGCATCGAAAATCGCAGCAAGAGCGAGGAAGAGAACGACAAGCGGGTGCGCGAAAGCCTGCTGTCTTCGGTGCAGGGCGAGGTGGAGGCGCTGACGGGCGGACGGCGCATGTCGGCAGTGCTCGAAGCCTGCGAGGAAGAACTCAATCGCCTGGTCACCGCGACGCTCCGGCCGAAGACCGGAGGCCGCTTTGCCGCCGCGCTCGAGGAGCGTGACCGGTTGCAGGCGGAGGAGGCGCGGCTGGCCAAGGAGGTGGAGATGCTGCACGGCGCGCTCGACCGCCGCCGCTCAGTGCAGGCGAGACTCAGCGACCTGGAAAATTCGGACGAAGAGGCCGGCCGGAAGGCGGCTATTGCCAATGCCGAGTCGGTGCTCGAGGCCGCTAAACTGCATGACAGGGAACTCAAGGCACTCGATGCCGAAGCTGCCTTGGCCGCCAGTCGTCGCGATGAGGCGCAGCAGGCATTCGACCGCTTCCACACGGCATTGAACCGCAGTGACGAACTCGCGCGGCGTTTCGCCGTGACGGAAAAAGAGCTTTCAAATGCAGCCGAGCGACGCGCGGCATCGCTGGCGGAAAGCGAGGCCGCAACGGCGGAGGTTCAGGCAGCCGAAGAGGAAGAGCGGGTAAACCGCGAATTGCTGGCGCGGCTGGAGGCAGCACTCCGTTCGCGTCATGCCGCAGAGCGGCTGGCGGAGGTCCGTCTGCATCTCGAACAGGCGGAAGCGGCGCGGCGGCAGATCGAGGACGCGGAGGCTGCGCATGCATTGCTCGCCATTCCAGCCGATGCGATCGAACGGCTCGAAGCGTTGGATCTCAAGATCGTTGGCCTGCGTGCAGCAGCCGAGGTCGGCCTTCCCAGGCTCAGAATCGACTACCTGAAGGACGCCTCCGGATCGGTGAGCATGGACCGCCAACCGTTGCCGGGGGGCGAGGACAAGAGCTTTGCCGGGGTGGCGAAACTCGACATAGCAGGCGTCGGTACGCTGACCATCCATTCCAGCCGGCAGGCAGAACAGGACGGAGCGCTCGAGGCTGCGGAAGCGACGCGCCAAACATTGCTTGCCAAGCTCGGTGTCGACAGTCTGCGGGCGGCGCGACAGCGCGATATTGCCGCCCGGAACAAGCAGGAGGAACTGGGGCGGGCACGCCAGCGGTTCGCCGACGTGGCTCCGAATGGCATCGACCAGCTTCACCTCGATGCCGCACGCTTTGCGGAACTCAGCCAGGGTCCAGTCGAACTCGACGCCGACCCGGAAGAAGTGCGCACCCGTCTCGCGGATGCGGCGCAGCGTATCGACCTGGCGCGAAACCGGGCCCGGGAAGCGTCGGTGATGCGCATGGAGGTCGGCGAGGCAATATTGCGGGCGCAGACGGAGCACGCCAAACTTGGCCAGGAGCTCGACGCTATCGCGGCGATCATCGGTCCCGAAGCCGGCCGACCGGAATTGCAGCGGGACCTTGCGGCAAGGCTCTCCAGCGCCAAAGAACAATGCGACACGGTTGAGCTCCGGGCCGGGCCTTTGCGCAGGGCCGGGCGGGACCTCGCCGGCGCGGAAGCCGCCCTTGCCAGGGCACGTTCGGTCGCCGACGCCGCGGCACGCGAAATTGCCAGGTTACGCGAGGAGCTTGCCGATCTCGGCGGTCAGATCCGCACCCGCTCAGACAGTGCGGTGGAAGAAAACTGGTTGGAAACTCGCGGTTTGCTCGACGCTGCGCAGGCACAGGTGAAGCGTTTCGAGGCGGAGGTTGCCGTACTGGATCGCCTACGCAAGGCGCTGACGACGACGCGAGCAGCCGCGCGCGACCTCTATCTCAAGCCTGTCATGAACGAACTCGCCCCGCTGGTCGGCCTGCTGTTCGACGATATCTCGATTACCTTCGACGGCGACACCTTGCTGCCGCAGATCGTGCACCGCAACGGTCTGGACGAGGATGTCGACCGGCTGAGCGGCGGCATGCGGGAGCAGCTCTCGGTGCTGACCCGCCTCGCATTCGCAAGGCTGCTTGCCCGCGACGGCCGGCCGGCGCCCGTCATCCTCGACGATGCGCTTGTTTATTCCGACGACGACCGGATCGAGCGGATGTTCGATGCGCTGCACCGCCAGTCGCGCGACCAGCAGATCCTCGTCTTCTCCTGCCGCCAACGCGCCTTCGCCAAGCTGGGCGGCAACGTGCTCACCATGCAGCCATGGCAGCCGGAATAGGGCGAGCAGTCGACCTGTCGTCTGGATTAAGTCGTTTGCTAATTATCGTCGAAGCGGACGTCTTGGCCGCGATGGAAAACACGTAGGATAGCTGAGGCAGTAATCCACAATCTTACCGAAGTAGTTGCGAGCCGTCTCCGGCCCGGCCTCGTCTATCAGGTACACCAGCAGGTCTTCGAGGTCATCGCTCGCCGCGGGGGCAAAAATAACATTGTAGTCAATGCCTTGCGCTATTTCTTGGCGTGAGCGGCCAGGCGGGTGTCGAGCCGCTGACTAACCTCCTCGGCAGATAGGGCGCGCTTGGGGTGGGCTTTCATCTCGTCATAGGTAGGCACGACCTCGTCTCGCAGCCATTTCTCAACTGCCGCGTCGCGGGCGGCCAAGGTGCGCAGACCGTCGCGGATGACTTCGCTCTCGGTCGCATATTCGCCGGAGCTGACTTTGGCCTTCACCATCTGCGCCATTTCTAGCGGGAGGGTAATGGTAAGGGGTCGGGTTGTACGCATAGTATATCCTCGGTTATCTCCTTATAATACGCCGTATGATTAAATCATACGCTTTATATGTAGGCGCCCCCTGGAGCGCTGATCGCAGAGAGTAGCAGCTGGGCGCGGCTCTACACTCAGGCAAGCACTCTGCCATGCTCAAGCCACAGATAGGCTGCAGCCGTCCAGGAAAAGCCGAGGCCGCCGCAGCCTTCGCCGGTGACAGGGTCGAAATATTCGGCAAAACCCTCCGTTTCGATCGCTGCGATCGTCGATTTCCGCAGTTCCTCGGCCGCATCCGCATGGCCATTGCGCCTGAGTCCGTCGATCAGCAGCCAGTTGATGATCGCCCAGGCGGGGCCGCGCCAGTATCGCTTCGGCTCCCAGCTGGCGATGCCGGGTTTGGTTGTGGGGAAGGCGACCTTGAGATCCTTGGACCAAGCCTTCATTTCCGAAACCAGCGCTTCGGCAACTTGCTTGCCGAGGTCCAGCGAGAGGAGGGGAATGAAGCCCGCCTGCGTCGCGGCATCGATATCTTCGCCGGAGATCAGGTCGCGCGAGACGAAGCGGGCAAGCTCCGGTCGCCACTGGGCCACTATCGCCTTGCGGGTGCGGTGGTTGAAGGCAGCGACCTCGATCGCGTCCTCTGTCCGCCCGAAAAGGCGGGCGAGGTGTTCCAGATCTTCGCCCGCCTTGAGCAGGATCGCGGTCGTCTGGATTTCGGCGACCTTGAAAGGCGCCTTTTCCCATTGCCGCGCCGGTTCCCAGCCGCAAGCGGCATAGGCATCGACGAGATGGATGAAGCGGCGGTAATCCTCGTCGCGCGGGCGCATGTCGGAATCCACATGGCCAGTATCCTTGCGTATAACAGGCGTATCGGTGGTAACAGGCACGCGGGCGAGCGCGATGTCCCAGGCGGGAGAATTGTCGCTGCCGCTTTCCCATGGATGCAGGAGTGCTACGAGCCCCGTGCCTTCAGGGTCGCGGGCGGAATACCACCAGCGGTGCCATTTCAGCGCCGCCTCGTAGAGGGGCAAGGTGCGCGCTTCGCCTTCCTTGCCGGCGGCTTCATGCAGCTTGCGCAGTGCGATCGCGAAGACCGGCGGCTGGGTTATGCCGGAGGTGGGTATCGTGTGCTGCGTGCGCCAGACGTTCGGTCCGGGGAAATAGGTTTCGCTTGGCGCGTGGAAGACGATATGCGGGATCATCCCGTCCATCCATTGGCCCTCGACCAGCCGCTCCAGCTCACGATAGGCGCGGTCGATGTCGTAGAGCGCGAAGCCCATGGCGACGAACGCCGAATCCCAGTTCCATTGGAAGGGATAGAGCCGGTCGGTCGGCACCGTATAGCCGCCGCGATCGTTCTGGGCGAGGATGCGTTTCGCCTGGTCGATATGCATGTTCATGTCGGGTGCTCCGGTATTCTCAGGCCAGGACGGCCGGAAAGGACTTGCCGCTTTCGGGCGAAAGCCAGGTGATGCGCTTTTGGTCGAGCTTCAGGCCGATGGTCTCGCCGCTCTTCACGGTCTCCGAAGCCGGCAGGATGACGCGGACCGGCTGGTCATGGATCGACCCGGTCAACAGCAGATGCGAGCCCATCGGCTCGGCAACACGCACTCTCATTTCGAGACCCTGCGGCAGCGGCGCGAGCTCGACGGCCTCGCCGCGCAGGCCGAGGACGATTTGATCGCCGGATTCCTGAGGCGCCACAAGTCGTTCGGCGCCTACCGCCACCTGGCCGTTCGAAACCGGCACCTGGATGAAGTTCATCGGCGGATTGCCGATGAAGCCGCCGACGAAACGTGTCGCCGGGTGATTGTAGATCTCGACCGGATGGCCGACCTGCTCGACCACGCCGCCATGCATGACGGCGATGCGGTCGGAAAGGCCCATCGCTTCCGTCTGGTCGTGGGTGACATAGATCGTCGTTGTGCCTGCCGATTGCAGCACAGTCTTGAGTTCGGTGCGCATTTCGAGACGGAGCAGCGCGTCGAGGTTCGAAAGCGGCTCGTCCATCAACAGAACCTTCGGTTCGACGGCAAGGGCGCGAGCGACCGCCACGCGCTGGCGCTGGCCGCCGGAAAGCTTATTCGGGTAGCGGTCGAGATATTGTTCGATATGCAACAGGCCGGCGGCCTTTTCGACCTGCGCCTTCACCCGTGCGTCGTCGGCCTTCTGCATCCGCAGCCCGAAGGCGACGTTTTCGTAAACAGTCATATGCGGAAAGACCGCATAGTTCTGGAAGACCATCGCAAGGCCGCGATCCTTGGGAGGCAAGCCGATCACCGACTTGTCGCCAATACGGACATCTCCCGATGTCGCCGTCTCGAGGCCGGCGATGATGCGCAGCAGCGTGGTCTTGCCGCAGCCGGACGGACCGAGCAGCGAGACGAATTCGCCGTCGTTGATCGTCAGCGAGACCTCTTTCAGCGCCTGGAAGGCTCCGAAACTCTTGCGGATGCGGTCGATGACAATATTGGCCATGTCTCTGGTCCCGTTATTTGGAGGAAATGCCCCAGATCGCGAAGAGGTAGCGTCTGACCGCGAAGATAAAGACAACCGAGGGAAGGATGAGCATCAGGCCCCCGGCAAACCGATAGTGCATCGGGCTTTCCGAAAGCACCGTCAGCAGGTAGGCCGTCAGCGTGCGGTTGCGCACCGTCAGCACCGAGGCGGCGAAGACCTCGTTCCAGGAGATGACGAAGGCAAAGACCGCAGTCGCGACGATGCCGGGAAGCGCCAAGGGTGCCACCACCTTGAAGAAGGCCTGGATGCGAGTGCAACCGAACACCCAGGCGGCTTCCTCCAACTCCTTCGGCACGCCGAGGAAAATGCCCTGCGTAACGAGTGCGGCGAAAGGCAGGGCGAGGACCGTATGGATGAGACCGACGCCGAGGATCGTATCGTAGAGGCCGAGCCGGATGAAGGAGACCGTCAGCGGTAGGGCGAGGATTGCCAGGGGGAAAGCGCGGGTCAGTAGCACCAGAAGCCGATAGCTGTCCTTGCCACGGAAATCGTAGCGGGCGAGCGCATAACCGGCCGGCGCGCCGAGCAGGATCGAAAGCGCTACTGTGATACCTGCCGCGCCCAGCGAATTGAGAAAGGATTGGACGACGCCTTCGGTCTTCAGAAAGAGAATGAAGGGCTCGAGCGAAATGCCCGTGGGAAGGCCCGTCTTCGGCCAGATATAGACGCCCTGCCGGCCGCCAAGCGCGCCGAGCGCGACCAGATAGATCGGCACCAGCACCCAGGCGCAAAGTGCTGCGATGCCGCTCCATAGCAGCCAGCGCCGCGAGGAGACGAAGCCGGCGGCGTTGCGGGTGTCGGCGTTCGTGTTGACGGTATCCGTGGTCATGGCAGGCGCTCCGGATCGACCTTCAAGGCTTTGAGATAGATGAGCGTGGCGGCAAGCGAGATGATCATGATCAGTACCGCGTAGGCGGCGGCGACGCTGTAGTTCTGGTTCTGGTTCTGCCAGTTATAGGCCTCGCCTACGAGAACCGGGAAGTTGCGTCCACCGAGCGCATAGACTACCGCAAAGACCTCGAAGGCGAGCACGGTGCGCAGGATCAGCGCCGATTGCAGGGCCGGGCGGATCAGCGGCAGGGTGATGCGCCAGAAGCGCGTCCACGGGCCAGCCCCGAAGATTTCGGCGGCTTCGCTGAATTCCTTCGGCACCTGGTTGAGACCGGCGACGATGATGACCATGACGATTGCCGTGCCGCGCCAGATTTCGGCCACCGCAATCGCGAGGAAGAGCGCGACCGGCGTCTGGTAGGAGAGCCAGCTTGCCTGCCTACTGATGATGCCGAGGCCGAAGAGCAGCGAATTCAGGTAGCCGGTATTCTGCAGGATCGACAGCCAGACGAGACCGGCGGCGAGGTCGGAAATGCCGAGCGGGATCGTCCATATCCACAGGATCGTCTCCCGCCCGCGGCCGACCTTGGCGACCATCGTGCCCATGGCAAGCGCAATGGCGATCTGCACCGGCACGACGGCTATCGTCAGCAGGAAGGTGTTCTTCACCGAGCGGGTGAAATTGATGTCGGTGACCATGCGCTCGGCATTTGCGAGCGATGGCGCGCCATTGTCCGAAACCGCCAGCCAGATCGTCTGCACCAGCGGCACGACGAACAATAGCGCCAGGAAGGCGACGGACGGCAGGATCAGCAGATAGGGGATCCAGGGTCGGCTGTTGGTCATCGGCTCCGGCCTTGACGAGCAGAGAGGTGAAAGAGCGTCCGGGCAGTTTGTCCGGACGCTTGCTACGTGGATTTATTGAACCGGGCAGGGGCCATCGCTCTTGGCATCGGGCGCCCAGCAGGCAGCCTTCGTGTCGGCCATCAGCTTGGCCATCGTGGCGCCCTGGGCCTTCAGCACGTCTGCAACAGGCTCGTTCTGCAGCACGATGCGCTGAAAACTGTCCATGTAGACCTTGTTGAACTCGCCGCCCTTGTCGCCGAGACCGACCGGGAGCAGCGAGATGACCGCGTCTTTGGAAGCCTGGGTAGCGGTGACCGCACCGGCGAGCAGCGCGACGCCGGCATCGAGATCCGGCGGCAGTTTGATGTTCAGCGTCGGGAAGAAGCCGACCTTAGAGGCGGTCAAGAGCTGCGTCTCCGGCATCGAGAGGTGCTCGATGATTTTTTCTGCGCCGGCCTTATCAGGAGCGCCCTTCGGAATGGCGAGACCCGCGACAACAGGCATGTAGCCGCGACCCTTGGGACCGGCGGGAGCGGGGAAGACGACATAATCATCCGGTGCTGCGGAAATGGCATTCTTCAGGCGGGCGATGTGATCCCAGGCGACCATGACCTCGCCGGCAGCGAGCGGCTCCTGCATGAAGTCGTAGCTGGTCGAGTTCGGTGTCACATAGGCCCACAGCGCCTTCAGCTTCTCCCAGCCGGCCGCCGCATCGGCACTCTGGAAGGTGCGCACCACACCTCCCGTGAAGGAGGGATAGAAATAGCCTTGGAAATAACGCGCCATCAGCCCCTTCGGGCCGGCCGGGAAGCCGATCTGCGGCTGACCCGTCGCCTCCTGCATGTTCTTGCCCCACTCGATCAGCTGATCGTAGTTCAGCGCGTTCACGTCGGCGCCATCAGGCAGGTATTGCAGGGCTTCCTTCTTGGCAGCCATCACATAGGTCGCCTGCATCCACGGGATGTATTGCTGGGTCGACTTGCCGAGCTTGCCGAGGTCGAGCAGCGACTGCGGCATGCCGCTCGCTGCCAGCTTCTTGGCAAGGTCATCGAGCGGTTCCAGCGCGTCCTTGTCGGCAAGCGGCGAAAGCTCGCCATGCAGTGCACCGACGAGGCTGACGGTGTGCTTGCCGGCCTGGCGTTCGGCCTCCATGCGGACGGCAAACTGCGGCGGCTCCTCGACCACGTAATCGACCGGGCCGACGTCCTTCAGGAGTTCCTCGCGGACGACGGTCGCCTCCTCGATCGGACGAAGCTGGGTGGACACGAAAACCGTCTGGGCAAGCACCGGCGAGGCGAAGGCCAGCACGGTGGAAGCCAGAATTCCAAGTGACATGATATGTTTCATCTTCTCCTCCTTCATTGTTCTTTGTTTGAGATGCACTGCTGTCTATGCCGCTCTAAGCGGACGGCGATGGCTGTCGCGGTCGACAAATTCGATCGCATGAAGTTCCTGGAGTTCTTCGGCGGTTTCGCCGGCAATGGCACGCAGCAGCAGCGAGGCGAAGCTTGCGCCGAGGTGTTCGCCGGTCATGCGCATCGTCGAGAGCGGCGGGCTGGTGAAGGCGCCCATCGGCAGGTCGTCATGGCCGACAATGCTGATCTGGTTGCCGCCATCGACCTCGCGCAGCGCCCGAAGCGCCCCGATCGCCATTTCGTCGGTGGCGCAGACGAGTGCGGTCGGACGCGACGGATGGCGCAGAAGTTCGAGTGCTGCGAGATAACCGCCCTGTTCCAACGGCGCGCCTTCGGCGCAGAGGTCGGTGGCCAGGCCGCATTCCTCCATCGCCGCCCGCCAGCCGCGGCAGCGGTCATGAGCGAAGAAATATTCCTGCGGGCCGGCGATATGGCCGATGCGGCGGTGGCCGGCAGCATGGAAGCGCAAGGTCGCGGCCCGGAAGCCGGCAAAGCCGTCGCCATCGATATAGGGATGGGGCGTCAGGCTTTCGGTGCGGCCGTTGGTGACGAAGGGAATGCCGCGCGACTGCAGGAATTCGACGCGCTCGTCCTTCCGCTTGGTGCGAACGAGAAGCATGGCATCGACGCGGCGGCCATCGACGAAGCGGCGGCAGATGTCGAGTTCGCTCTCGCCGCGCGGCACCGGTGCAATCACCAGATTGAGGCCGGCAGCAGCAAGATGTTCGGCGCAGCCGGACAACATATCGAGGAAATGCGGAGGGCCGATATGGCCGGGATCGCTCGGCAGCGTGACGGCAACGAGCTCGGCTCGCTGCTTGCGGAGGCGGCGGGCCGAAGCATTGGGCCGGTAGCCGACCCTGTCGGCGGCCTCGCGAACCCGCTCGCGCGTGGTGGCCGACACATCGGCATAACCGTCGAGAGCACGCGACACCGTGGTGATCGACAGTCCCAGCGATTGCGCGAGCTGTTTGAGATTGGCCAAGATCTTCCTCCCGAAAGTGAGAAAAGGATTCTCCAAAACGTTTTGGGAGTCAAGCCAAAACGTTTTGGAGCGGTTATCTTTGGCCGGGAAAAAGCGCGGGAGCTGTAGGAAGACAGCTAAGAACGCTCAACGCAGATTTGGAGGAACCACTATCTTATGTATCTGGATACGCTCCGGAAGTTCGCACAGCAGTTCTGCATCTCGCGCCAGATGATGAACCTGCTCCGGATCCCCTTTCGTAAACGCCGTCATCGATTCCACGTCGGCCCAGTAGGAGATCGTCGTGAACCATGTTTCATCCTTTCGATCTTCGCGCAGCAATTGGACGCCGAGTGCCGTCTTTTGTAGCGGCGGAACTCCCTCAGCGCGATTGTAAGCTTCGTATTCATCAGCAAATTCCGGCTTCGTGCGACCGCGCCAGATACGGGCGATAGTTGGAACTTTCGTCATGTTCTGCACCCCGTGACATTTGAATGAAGCAAGCCGAGGGTCAAGGACGTCTGCCTCAAACGGCATGGCATCGTGGAACAGGGTACCAAGCCCTGCCAATCAGAGGCGATTATGCGCCGGGCATGCGCCAATTCGGGCATCACACCCGTTCACAGCCCGGAACGTCCGTTCCACGAACAAAAGGAGATGAGTCCCACGATCGATTATTCAAGGTCTGCGTGAGCCGATCGACCCGGCCTCGGGTCTGGACTTTCTAACTCCGCTTCGGGGCTCGGCCGTTGATGGCTCGCGAGTGCGTCTATTCGATCAAAATCTAATCAACGCCGTAACCTGATTTGAAAGTCGGTTTGATAGGCAGGGTCTCCTTCCGGGAAGTAACGTCATGATCCTTAAGTTGCAGAATGCCATTCTGGAAATGATTGCCAAAGGGGAACCGCTGGCAGCAACGATCGAGCGACTTTGCCTCAGGGTTGAGGCCGCCGTTCCTGGAGTCATCGCTTCGGTGCTGACGTTTGATGGGAGCCGTCTTCACACACTTGCTGGCCCCTCCCTTCCGCCTGACTATTCAGCGGCTGTCGACAATCTTGAAGCCGGTCCTCTTGCGGGCTCCTGTGGCGCTGCCGCCTATTTCGGAGAAGCGGTCGTTGTCACCGATATCGAGACCGATCCTCGTTGGCAGGACTTCAAGTCCCTGGTCCTTCCGCTGGGGTTTAAGGCTTGCTGGTCCAGCCCGATCAAGCGTGGCGAGCGGGTGATCGGCACCTTTGCCTTCTACTATCGAGAACACGGCGGTCCGAAGGCCGTCGAACGAGACCTCGTCGAAGCTTGTGTCCATCTCTGCACAATCGCCATCGATCGCGAAGAACGGGTGATGGAACGTCAGCGGCTGACATATAGCGACGCCATGACGGGACTGTCTAATCGCGCTCGTTTCAACCAGCTTCTCGCCGAAGAGCTGCCTCGATCCCGGCGCGCCTGGGGCATCCTGCTTGTTGACATCGACAACTTGAAACTCGTGAACGACACGTTCGGGCACGCAGCCGGCGACGCATTGATTCAAGTGGTTGCAGACCGGATCGCCGCAACAGCAGGCGCCAAAAACACGTTTAGGCTCGGTGGCGATGAGTTTGCTGTCATTGTGTCGGAGGACAAAGACCTTGATCTGAATGCGAGGGCAACCGACATCCTCAAAGCATTGTCTTCGCCTTCAACCTGCGACGGTCATGTCGTCTTCCCCGCCGCGACGATTGGCGGCGCGTTGGCAGAGACGGAAACAAACCCCGACCAGACCCGCCAGAACGCCGATGTGGCGCTTTATCATGCGAAAGAACACAGTCGTGGCCGGTACGTGCAACATTATCCCGGCCTGGGCACCGCCCTGACCAGACGCTTCAGGGCGGTTCGCGATGTGGGTGTCGCCCTGGAAGACGATCGGATCGACGCGCATTATCAGCCGATCTTACGCCTGGATACGCGGGAAATCGTTGGTTTCGAAGCCTTGTGTCGAATGACCACGCCTTCCGGCGAAATCATAGCAGCAGCGCATTTCCATGAGGCGACGAAAGACGCGCATATTGCTGCTGAGCTGACCCAACGGATGTTGCTGAGGGTTGCGAGAGACATCCGCAGCTGGCTCGCCCGAGGCCTTCCTCTCCAACATGTCGGCATCAACCTGTCCGCCGCAGACTTTCGTGGCGGTAATCTGCAAGACAGGCTGTGCCGAATTTTCGGGGAAGCGGAGGTTCCTCTCAAGCACATCATCCTCGAAGTGACGGAATCGGTTTATCTCGGACGGGATTATGTCGTAGCGGACGAGATAAAGGCTCTTCGGTCCAAGGGCTTGCGGGTTGCCCTCGACGACTTTGGCACGGGCTACGCGTCTTTGACCCATCTGCTGACGGTGCCGGTCGACATTATCAAGATCGACAAATCCTTCATCGACCGCATGGTGCCGGGCGACGCTGGGACCTTCATCGTCGAGGGCCTGATCGGAATAGCTGACAATCTGGGAATCCGGGTCGTCGCAGAAGGGATTGAAACAGAACCCCAAGCTGTTCAATTGAGCCAGCTCGGCTGCAAGCTCGGACAGGGCTATCTGTTTTCGAAAGCAGTCGATCGAACGGTCGCCGCGGCCATTTTAGAGCAGCATGGACAACGGCTCAACCAAGACAGGACCCGTGCGGCCGGAGCCCTATAGCCTGAGCAAGGTTTTCGCGCTCGGGCCAGCCCCGGATATCTGAGACAACGCTTGAGTACCAAGATTATTTTGAACGGATCAGAGATGCGAAAACGGATACATGTCAGCCAATTGCGGGTAGGAATGTATGTCGAGGACGTCGAAATCGAGGGAGAAGACAGGACACGCCGGTTCAAGCCTTTCCTGATCTCTGCCGCCGGTCAGGTCGAGAGTTTGATGGCAAACCGCCTGATGACTGTCGTTATCGACGTCGGAAAAGGCGCCGACGTGGACCCGGGCGGGGCACAGGACATCGACCGGACAGCGTTTGACGCCCAGCTTCGTGCCGTGTTTTCGGCAAAGGATATCAAGCAGGCGAGGGAATGCGTCGAGGATACAAGACCGCAGATCCGCCAAATGCTTGCCCACGCCAGGATCAAAGCCTCTTTCGCCAGTGATGCGGCAAGCGCAGCTGTGGAGCGGATCATGTCGGCAGCCTTCGACAACGCCGGCGCGCTGATCGCAGTCGCAAAGCTGAAGGAAAAGGATGAGCTGACGTTCCTCCACTCGCTGGCGGTAAGCGCGTTGATGATCACCCTAGGGCGCAGCCTCGGTCATGGAGAAGAGGATGTACGGGTATTGGGACTGGGTGGACTGGTTCACGATCTTGGAAAAATGGCGCTCCCGGACGAAATTTTGACGAAACCCGGTAAGCTGACGGCCGAGGAAATGGATCTTGTCCGCGGGCATCCTCAGCGGGGATATGAGCTGGTTTCCGGTGTCGCGCATATCCCGATGCCGGTGCTCGACATTTGTCGCTACCACCACGAAAAGTTCGATGGCTCGGGCTATCCTGGGCGGCTCGCCGGAAAAAAGATCCCTTACGTCGCCCGGCTTGCGGCGATTTGTGACGTTTACGAAGCGCTGACCACGATCAGGCCGTATAAGCGCGCCTTCTCGCAAGCAGAGGCGATCAACATGATGATGAATTCACCGGGCCATTTCGATAGCCAGCTTCTGTCCGCATTCGTGTCAAAAATGGTGATCAGCGGCACGCTCCACTAGAGCCCTCATTTGCCGGACGGCGCGTCGCACCGGCCAACGTAAACTGCAACTCCGCGCCGGATCGGCGATCATTTCGGCAGCAAGCGGTTGAAGTCCGTCTGAACTGCTGATTTTTCCGGACTGGCGGAACGTGACATGGAGTTCAAGCTGATGACAGGTCGGAGACGAGTCCGCAACGCTGGCGAATGGTTCGCTGCAGGTCAGCGTTCAAGGCTGCCGGCGGCGGCGATTATCTCCGCCGCACTCGGGAAGATGCAAAGGCTGTTCGGTCCGTCCAGCGCCTCAATTTGCGACCAGACGATGGTGCCGTTCGCATTGACCAGGAAGTGCCCGACGAGCTGGGTGGGGTGGTTCGAGAAGATCGCCATATCTGCTTCATCAAGCTCGAAGCGGTCCTTGGCGTTGAGTATCGTATTGGCTTCCATCGGCTGTAGCAATTCCGGCAACTCGCCCGTGGGATTGATGCGCGCCGCCTGGAACTGCGCCATCGTCGCGCTATAAGGCCATTCGGGCTGCTTGCTGCTCCCATCGGGCAGGAACTCAGCATGGGGCACACCATAGGCCCGATGTGTGTGGCAGTCGGGATCGCATAGCAGCGTTACTGGCGTCGGACGGTGGCGGAAATACAGGCGAGCGCGTTCCACCGGTGTGTTGATAACGGCCACGGTCTCCACTCCGGAGGCGCGCAGGGTGGGCTGTATGCCAGCAAGCTGTTCGACCTGACGCCGGCAGAACGGGCAGTGCAGCCCGCGAAAGAACCCGATCACGAACGGGCGACCGCTCAAGTCGGCAAACGAGACCGTTCCGTCGAAGTTGGCCGTGGCGAGTGCGAAGGCGGGGGCGGTTTCTCCTGGTTGCAGCGGGCGTTTCTGGTCTCCCATGGAATAATTCCTTTGTCGTATCGTCCAGGTGACGACCGAGATTTGATTATATCACTTGCCGCAAGAAGGCCCAGCGTTCGATGCTGAGAGCGCTGAATGTGGTTCGGCAAGCCATTTGCCGCTCCGACCGGCGTCGAGAGCTTGCCGGTATCGATCGCCGCTCCTATCTTATTTAGAACAGACTGATGGAGCAACGAGATGGCGGAACTTGTGGCCGACACTCTAATCGACAAGACAATCGAGATCATTCCACCGGAAGACACAAAGGAACAACCCGATAGTCGTGCTTGCCTTTGCTGCAATCGCCGACGTCGGTGGATGGACGATGACGGCTGCGGCATCTGTGAGGAATGCCTGGCCTCGTGATCGACACAAGAAGGGCACAAGGCGATGGCAATCCGCAGCGCCGGACTTCTGCTATACCGGCGCGTTTCCAGCAACATCGAAGTGCTTCTCGTCCATCCGGGCGGTCCTTTCTGGGCTAGGAAAGACGAGGCTGCATGGTCGATCCCGAAGGGGTTGATCGAACCTGGAGAAGATGAGCTCGCGGCGGCCATTAGAGAGACTACCGAGGAGCTAGGTTTCGCAGTCGATGGCAGGTTCACACCGTTGGGCGAATACCGACAACCTGGCGGTAAGATAGTCGTCGCGTGGTCGATCGAAGCCGATCCGGTACTGGACGTGAACGCGATACGGAGTTGCGAATTTGAAATGGAATGGCCACCACGGTCAGGCCGGCTAAAGAGCTTTCCGGAGGTCGATCGCGCGGCGTGGTTTTCCCCGCCCGACGCAGCCATAAAGCTGTTGAGAGGGCAGCGAACGATGCTTGCCGACCTCCTGACGCATCTGGAATGATCGGCCCGAAATTATTGATTGAGCCGTCCGATCTCGCTTCACTCATGCGTGAGGTGCGCGGCAGCCATGAGTTGCTTCTGAAGACAGCCATCCTATCTGACAGTCACCGCCATATGACTGAAATCGAGAAATCGAGCTGCGATCCGACTTGAGCACGCGCGAGGAGACAATCATGAACGGCATTTCCAAAACCCTGAACGACATGACGCTTGTCGAACGCTCGAGTCTGCTCGACACCGTCGCCGATGCCTTGGAAGCAACGGCCGAGGAGGCGGAAGGTGAGGGCGACACCCGCTTCGTTGCCAACTCCATCTGCGTCGCCAATACGATTCGCGGACTATCCGGGGACATGACGCCCCGCGATCTGCAGGCGGCCGAGTTGCTCCTTGAGCAGGGCATCATGCTCGTCCACCAGTTCTCGAACCGGGCAAAGACGAACGGAGTGGTCCACTAGAGCCTTTCCGGGTCAGCTTGAAGCATTCTGTTGGCTCAAACGGAGTGTCGGATGGTCGACCGGCCGGCGCGCGTCGTAGCCAAGCTCTACGGCCAAGCCGGCCGGTCGATCAGCCGGCCCGTTTCAGCCAACCTTCCCGCAGATTTGCCTGGCAAATCTGCAAGACTTAGAATCGCCGGACGCACCTATTGCTTCGCATGGCGAAGCAGTGCGGCCGGTGGGCCGGGCATCTTTCCGCCAGGGCAAAGGCGATCGGCTCGGACGTACCAAGAGGTGTGCCCTTCGCCTTTGCCCTGACGAAAACCTGCTCCGGCAGAATGCTTCAATCTAACCCGGAAAGGCTCTAGCCGTAGGCGAGGGCAGCTCGTACACCATGCGGCAGATCAGACGAAATAATCCGGGAACGCCTTCCGCAGGTCTTCTACCTTTGCAACGGTGTGGCTGAGATGCTCGCGGATCGCATCGACGGCGCCCTGTTCGTCGCGAGCGGCAATCGCGTCGAGGATGGCGTGGTGGCCATCGAGAATGCTCATGATCTTGCCCTTTTCGGGCAGATGCAGACGGCGAATGCGCTCGAGATGGCCGGACCGCTCGCGTATCAGCTGGTGGAGGCTGCTGCGCTTGGCGCCTGCGAACAATGTCTGGTGAAAGACCTCGTCGAGCTCCTGGAAGACCGCAATCTGATCGGCATCGTCAGCGACTGCCGATTGCATCTTGATGATCGACCGCGCGCGGGTAATGACGCTCGGGTCCGGGTCCGGATCGGTTGCGAGGCGGCGGCAAACCTCCGTTTCCAGCGCAACACGAAGGAAATGCGCCTCGTAAATTTGCAGGACGTCGATCCTTGTCACCACAGTGCGGGACTGAGGGTAAATGCGAACCAGACCCTCCTGTTTGAGAAGCTGCAATGCGTCTCGGATGGGCGTCTGGCTGACTTCATAGATCTCGGTAAGCTCGGTGCGCGACAAGGTGGTGTCCGGCGGCAGTTGAATGGTGACGATGCGCTTTCGCAGATCATCATAGATCCGCTGGACCGTACTGCCGGAAACAACTGGAAAACCAGGTCCAGTCAGGCCGAATGTGGAGGCGAACCGGGAATTCATCGGGCGTCCTTTTTAAGCCATTCATAGCTTTGCGCGACCGCATGTACAAGAACGCAAATCTGAATTGATATATATGCGAAACTAAAATATCAGTTGTGCAAACGCCTAGATGAGCAGGCGAAAAAGGTGGGAGAAAGCCGTGACCGTAAGGAAAACCTACGAGCAATTGCGGTCCGCCCGATGGATGCTGCCGGATGATCAGCGCTCGTTCGGCCACCGGTCGCGGACCATGCAGATGGGATACGCACCGGAGGACTGGCAGGGGAAGCCGATCATTGCCGTGATCAACACCTGGTCCGACGCCCAGCCGTGCCACATGCATTTCCGTGAACGCGCCGAATGGGTGAAGCGCGGAATTCTTCAGTCGGGTGGCTTTCCCATGGAACTGCCTGCTCTTTCCCTTTCCGAAAACTTCGTCAAGCCGACCACGATGCTCTATCGCAATATGCTGGCGATGGAGACTGAGGAACTGCTGCGGAGCCATCCTGTCGATGGCGCCGTTTTGATGGGTGGCTGCGACAAGACCACACCGGGTCTTGTCATGGGCGCGGTCAGCATGGGCCTTCCCTTCATTTTTCTCCCCGCTGGCCCGATGCTTCGCGGCAACTATGCCGGCAAGACGCTCGGCTCCGGTACCGACGGCTTCAAATACTGGGACGAGCGTCGCGCCGGTACGATCACCAAGGAGGAGTGGCAGGGCATCGAAGGCGGAATCGCCCGCAGCTACGGCCATTGCATGACCATGGGCACGGCGTCGACGATGACGGCGATCGCAGAGGCTATGGGACTGACACTGCCAGGCGCTTCCTCGATCCCGGCAGCCGACGCCAACCACCAGCGCATGTCCGCGGCCTGTGGCCGCCGCATTGTCGATATGGTGTGGGAGGATCTGACGCCGGATCAGATCATCACTCCCGCAGCCATCGCCAATGCAGTCACGGTTGCGATGGCGACCGGCTGTTCCACCAATGCGATCATTCACCTGATCGCCATGGCCCGCCGCGCCGGCGTCCCGCTGGAACTGGATGATCTCGATCGCATCGGTCGCACGACACCGGTGATCGCCAACATCCGGCCTTCCGGTTCGACCTACCTGATGGAGGATTTCTTTTATGCGGGTGGCCTGCGCGCCCTGATGAAGCAGCTCGGGAACAAGCTGGATCCGTCTGCGATCACCGTCACTGGCAGATCCTTGGCGGACGGCCTCGACCAGGTGAAGATCTACAATGACGACGTTATCCGGCCATTGTCGAACCCGGTCTATCACGAAGGTTCGCTGGCTGTGCTCAAGGGGAACCTGTGTCCCGACGGCGCGGTCATCAAACCGGCGGCCTGCGACCTCAAATTCCATCGCCATCGCGGTCGGGCGCTGGTTGCCGACAGCTATGCGGAGATGAAGAAGATCATTGACGATTCCGATTATCCGCTGACGCCGGACACCGTGCTGGTGCTCCGCAACGCCGGCCCCCAGGGTGGACCGGGAATGCCGGAATGGGGCATGATCCCGATGCCGAAGGCGCTGTTGAAGCTCGGCCTGCGCGACATGGTGCGCATCTCGGACGCTCGCATGTCCGGTACCAGTTTTGGCGCCTGCGTCCTGCATGTCGCACCGGAATCTTATGTCGGCGGGCCTCTGGCGCTCCTGAGAACGGGTGACATGGTCGAGCTCGATATCCCCGCACGCAGCCTCAATATGCTGGTTTCCGAAGAAGAATTGACGGCGCGCCGCGCCGCCTGGGTGGCACCTGCGCGGCACTACGAGCGCGGTTATGGCTTTATGTTCTCCAGCCATATCGAGCAAGCTGACAAAGGCTGCGACTTTGATTTCCTGAAGACGGAATTCGGTGGCAAGACGTCGGAACCGGCCATCAACTGAGGCACCACGATGTTTGACCCCGGTCGACGAACAATCCCCGCACGGCCTCCCAAGGCTGGCTTTGTTGCCGGTCCCTCCAAGCTGGACTCGCAGCTTCTGCGTCTGAATTAGAACGAGGAGAAGGAAATATGAACCCCGCAACCCGTGAAAAGCTGATGGGTGTCTCGGTCGCGACGCTCTGCTCGGCACTTTATAAACGCGGCCTGAGAAACCAGACGGTCCAGGATGTTCGTCCCGTGCAGCCGAAGGGCCGCAATATGGTGGGGCCGGCCTTCACGCTGCGCTACATGCCGGCGCGCGAGGACCGCAACGCGATGAACGTCTTCCGCAACCCGAAACATCCGCAGCGGCTTGCCATCGAGACTTGTCCGGAAGGCCATGTTCTGGTGATGGACAGCCGCAAGGATCCGCGCGCAGCCTCTGCCGGTGACATCCTGATTACCCGTCTGATGATGCGCGGCGGCGCCGGCGTCGTCACGGACGGCGGCTTCCGGGATGCCATGACAATCGGCGGCCTTGACATTCCCGCCTATCACAATCGTCCCTCCAGCCCAACGAACCTCACGCACCACGAGGCAATCGACATCAATGTGCCGATCGGCTGTGGCGATGTGCCGGTCTTTCCGGGCGACATCGTTGTCGGCGACGACGATAGCGTGATCGTCATCCCGGCCGAGATCGCCGGCGAGATCGCCGACGAAGCGGTGGAGATGACCGCTTACGAGGATTTCGTCACCGAACGCGTCAAGCAAGGCCACACGATCATCGGCCTCTACCCGGCCACCGACGAAAGCAATCTGACGCTCTTTGCCGAATGGCGGAAAGTAAATGGCCGCTAGCGCATCGGCCCGAAATTGGAATCGATTTTCGGAAAGCACGATGCGAGGATTGAAAGTGTTTGAACGTCCTTTGTGCATCCAAAAGGACCACGGCGCTCTGAGGCGGCGCTCACCTGAGAGCCTTTTCTCGTCAAAGCCTCGTGTCAGGTGCCATTCAGAGCGGCCAAACCGCCAGCAGGATCGGCACACTGACAACCACCACAATGAGCGAGAGCGGCAGTCCCAACCGGGCGTAGTCACCAAATCGATATCCGCCCGGTCCCATCACGAGCGTGTTGCACTGGTGTCCGATGGGCGTGAGAAAGTCACAGCCGGCTCCGATTGCCACCGCCATCAGAAAAGCATCGGGCCGGAAGCCCAGCTTCGCGGCAAAGGTCGCGGCGATCGGCGCCATGACCAGAACCGTTGCTGCATTGTTCAAGAACGGGGTTACGGCCATGGCCGCGACCAGGATGAGAGCCAGAGCACCGAAGGGCGGCAGCATTTCGGCGGTTCGCGAGAGCAGATCGGCGATGATGTCGGTGGTTCCGGTGGTCCTCAGCGAGTCGCTGATTGGAATGAGAGCGGCCAGCATGATCAGTATGGGCGCATCGAGATGCTGATAAACCTCACGCAAAGGAACGGATCCGGTGACCACCATCAGAAAAGCGGCGGCGAAAAACGCCGTCGCAACGGGGATCCCGCCAAAGGCCGTGGCCGCCATCGTTGCCACGAGGATGATGACGGGGACCAGGCCATTGCGGGCGCTGCCGAGCTTCAGATTTCGCTCGACGAGCGGCAGGCATCCCCATTCACGCAAAAGATCCGGCAATTTCTGCAGGTTGCCCTGCAAGACCAAGACGTCGCCATTGCGGATCTTGATCTCCCCCAGGCGCTCGGTGAAGCGTTTGTCGCGGCGACTGACGGCAAGAAGGTTGAGGCCGGTATTGTCAAAAAGCGAGACGTCTTTTGCGCTGACGCCGATCAATCGGGAATGTTCGCCGACAATGGCTTCGACAGAACCTATGTCGCGGCGCGCCTCCGGCTCGTGCTTGCGATCGGACAGTTGAAGCTTGGCTTCACTGACGATCTTATCGAGGGCGCTCTGCTCCCCCTCGATAATAAGGAGGTCGCCATCCTTAAGAACAGTGTCGGGTAGGGGCGTGCGCTTTTGGCCGCCGCCGCCGATAATGGCGGTGACCATCGCATCGCCGCCGGCGGGCTTCTGCAGCCAGCTGACCGACTGCCCGATCGCCCCTGACGGCGCAGCGACCTTGGCTTCGGTGGTATAGTTTTTGATCGCTACCGCCTCGTCCATCGACGTCTCTACACGCGATCTTTCAGGCAGCAGCCTGTAGAAGAGTGCCAGAAAAATAACGCCCGCGACTGCGAGCGCGAGACCCACGGGTGTATAATCGAACATCGTGAATGGCTGGCCGGTGATCTCTTCTCGCACCCTGGACACGATGATGTTCGGTGACGTGCCGATCTGCGTCATCAGCCCTCCAAGCAGGGATGCGAAGGACATCGGCATCAAGAACATGGACGGTGATACGCTTGACTTTCGGGCCATTTGCACAGCCACCGGGATCATGATCGCCAGCGCACCGATGTTTTTGATAAAGGCCGACAGCGCTGCGACAATGGCAACCAAAATGATCAGCTGCATGCGTGGCCCGCGTCGTTCGGGCGAAAATCTGCGCAACGCGACGTCCATGATCCCCGATCTGGATATTGCCGCACTGACGATGAGTGCACTGCCGACGATGATGACGATGTCGTCGGCAAAGCCGGAAAAGGCATTTTTGGTCGGGACGATCCCCGCGACGATGGCGGCGAGAAGTGCGGTAACGGCGACGATATCGTATCGATAACGACCCCATAGAAACGCACCCATCATCAGCGTGATGACGAGAATGGACAGCCATTGATCCCAGCGCATCTTTGCATCCCCGTGGTGGCAAATAACGCTTGAAGCAAGATAACGATGCGGCGAGACGTTCATTTTTTTCTCGCCGGTGTCCGTCCGCCTCTATCTGACAGTTCCTCGGGGAGACAATGGAAGCGAATGATGACTGTGCCGCGGAATCAGTCAGGCGCGAAAGAGCGCAGCGGCACGATGATCTTTAACGGAGTGATCGGCTGCTCTTGAACGGTCCGCCATCACCCACAATATCATTTTCATCAGGACCATTGGTGGCATGAAAGGAGGAAAAGATGCCGCTGAACGATGTTCCATGGACCCGGCCGGTGAGAATCCGGCTGCAGTGCGGTTTGGAGCGCACCTTCACCAGCGTCTACGAAGCCTTGGATTTTCTCGAGAACGAGTGGCCGTTGCGTCATGGAGAGCGCCATGATCGAGCGGTGAAGACGTGCCGTGGTGCCCTCAATGCGGCCATTCCCGGCATCATCGCCCGCGAGGCTTTCGTGGCGGCCTGTTTAGAAGCCGGCATGCCGGCCGTCCTGGCCCCCTGGAAGAGGAAGCCCGCTCCGCATCCGCCCCGGCCAGCGCGTCACGCGGCCATCTAGGGTATCAATGATGACCTCGCCTCCGATGAGGCGAGGTCTTGCCGAAGCGCGCGTTTTCCCGATGAGCGCCGGGATAAAGGCCGTGATGGAACTTCCAGCCGCCGGCCGGCATTTCGCTGTCGGGGTTGCTTTGGGGAACGATCATGGCCAGCGACAAACTATCGACTTATCGATCGAAGCGCGATTTCCAAAAAACGGCCGAGCCGAGCGGTGAAAAACGCCTCGCGCGCAGCAACCGTCGTCGCTTCGTCATCCAGAAACATGACGCTACCCGATTGCACTACGATCTGAGACTCGAGCTGGACGGCGTCTTCAAGTCCTGGGCTGTCACGAAAGGGCCATCCCTCGACCCGCACGACAAGCGGCTGGCCGTCGAGGTGGAGGATCACCCGCTGGACTACGGTGATTTCGAAGGCACAATTCCGAAAGGCCAGTACGGCGGCGGCACGGTCATGCTCTGGGATCGGGGCTATTGGGAACCGGAAGGAAAGAAGAGCCCGGAGCAGGCGCTGGCAAAAGGCGATTTCAAGTTTACGCTGGAGGGCAAACGCCTGCACGGCAGCTTCGTGCTGGTGCGGATGCGCAACGATCGCGACCGTGGCAAGCGCACCAACTGGCTGCTGATCAAACACCACGACGAGTTTTCGGTCGAGGAGAATGGCGAAGCGATCCTCGAGGAAAACGACACCTCGGTTGCCTCCGGCCGAACCATGGAAATGATTGCCGCCGGCAAAGGACGAAAGCCCAAGCCTTTCATGGTCGAGGATGGCGACGTTCAGGCTGATGCCGTCTGGGACAGCAATCACGGACTGGCTGCCGAAGAACGAAAAGAGGACGCCGGAGGCGGTCGGAAATCGAAACCGGCCACAAAAGTCGATCTGCCGGATTTCATCGCACCGCAGCTCTGCCAGACCCTGGAACGTCCACCGGCTGGCACCGGCTGGATTCACGAGATCAAGTTCGACGGCTACCGGATCCAGATGCGAGTGTTGGATGGCGAGGCGACGCTGAAGACCAGGAAAGGGCTTGACTGGACGGCCAAATATCCCGAGATCGCCGAGGCGGCATCGACATTGCCCGATGCGATCATCGACGGCGAGATCTGCGCCCTCGACGATAGTGGCGCTCCGGAGTTCGCGGCTCTGCAGGCCGCCCTTTCGGAAGGCAAGACCAGCGAGCTCGTCTATTTCGCCTTCGATCTCCTCTATGAGGGAGGCGAGGACTTGCGATCTCTGCCGCTCGTCGAGCGCAAGGCGCGGCTTCAAAGCCTTCTGTCCGACGCCGGCAGCGATCCGCGCATCCGTTTCGTCGAGCATTTCGAGACCGGCGGTGATGCAGTTCTCCGGTCTGCCTGCAAGCTCTCGCTGGAAGGCATCGTCTCGAAAGAGGCGGATGCACCTTATCAATCCGGCCGCACGGAAAGCTGGGCCAAGTCGAAATGCCGCTCCGGCCACGAGGTGGTGATCGGCGCCTATGCCAAGACCAACGGGAAATTCCGATCCCTGCTGGTCGGCGTCTATCACGGCGACCACTTCGTCTATGTCGGCCGCGTCGGCACGGGATATGGCGCGAAGAAAGTGGAAACGCTGCTGCCGAAGTTGAAAGCGCTCGAGACGGCGAAATCGCCGTTCACCGGCGTCGGCGCGCCGAAGAAGGAGGCCGAGGTCACCTGGCTGAAACCCGAGCTGGTGGCGGAAATCGAATTCGCAGGCTGGACCGCCGACGGCATTGTCCGGCAGGCGGCCTTCAAGGGACTGCGGGAAGACAAGCCGGCCAAAGAAGTCAAGGCTGAACGGCCGGCGAAGCCCGCGCAAATTGACGTGCCGCAGCCGGCGGTGCAGGCGAAGGTCAAGCCCGTCCGCCGAAAAGGCGCCAAGGCCGAGGTCATGGGGGTACTGATTTCAAACCCGGACAAGCCACTATGGCCGGATGCGAATGACGGCGGACCCGTCACCAAGGAAGAGCTGGCCCGCTATTACGAAGTCGTCGGTTCCTGGCTGATCGAGCACATCAAGGGACGCCCATGTTCGGTCATCCGCGCACCCGACGGGATCGGCGGCGAGCAATTTTTCCAGCGCCATGCGATGCCCGGCACCTCCAACCTTCTCGAACTGGTCAAGGTCT
The DNA here is from genome assembly GCF_037002925.1 of Rhizobium aouanii. NCBI lineage: Bacteria > Pseudomonadati > Pseudomonadota > Alphaproteobacteria > Hyphomicrobiales > Rhizobiaceae > Rhizobium > Rhizobium aouanii. The sequence goes on along the minus strand of NZ_JBAMYD010000009.1, from coordinate 15,505 downwards.
TCGGTGATAAAAAGCCCTATCTGCAAATCGACCGGGTCGAAGGCTTGGCCGCCGTCGCGCAGATCGGCGCGGTCGAGCTGCACCCCTGGAATTGCGAACCGCATCAGCCGGAGGTGCCCGGGCGCCTCGTCTTCGACCTTGATCCAGGTCCGGACGTGCCATTCTCCGCGGTCGTTTCGGCAGCCCGCGAAATGCGGGACCGTCTCGACGCGCTGGGTCTGATCAGCTTTTGCAAGACGACCGGCGGCAAGGGTCTGCACGTTGTCACTCCCCTTGCGGTCAACAAGCGCAAGCCGCTTTCGTGGGCGGAAGCGAAGAGCTTCGCACACGACGTCTTCCAGCAGATGGCGCGCGACAATCCCGATCTCTATCTGATCAAGATGACGAAGAGCCTGAGGAACGGCCGGATCTTCCTCGATTATCTGCGCAACGACCGGATGGCGACGGCGGTGGCGCCTTTGTCACCGCGCGCCCGGCCGGGTGCCACCGTCTCGATGCCATTGACCTGGAACCAGGTCAAATCGGATCTGGACCCCAAGCGCTTCACCATCCGCACCGTTCCGACCCTGCTGTCAAAATCTTCCGCCTGGGAAGATTATAGTGACGGCAAGCGCTCGCTGGAACAGGCGATCAAGCGCCTCAGCAAAGTCTCCAAAGTGGCTTGAGCGTTATCGGACTACAGCCCGTCCGGCACTGTGATCAGCTGGTTTTCTCGGCGTGCTGATATTGCCATTCACAAAACTGCTCCAAATAACGGTTGGGTAAATCACGTGTCATCATGCGTTGACAATCCTCTATTGCTCAGGTCTACTGGTCCACTTACCGGACCAGTAGACCTGAGCGTGGGAAGGGGGAAAGCAATGGACGTTCGAGCGATGCTCGAAGACGACGTTGCGGCGCTCGGTGGAGCGCCGAAGAAGTCGATGAAAGACTTCGTCGTCCAGAAGATTGCGACCTTCATTGCCACCGGCATTCTCAAGGTGGGCGATCCGCTGCCGAGCGAACGTGAACTCGCCTCCGCACTCTCGGTCAGCCGCGAGACCGTCCGTGGGGCGATCCTTATCCTTTCCACGCATGGGATTCTCTCGGTTGTGCACGGAACGCGCACGGTGGTGGCATCAGAGGACGTCGGCGAATTAGCCGTCCAGGCTGCGCGGTATCGCGACATCGCGGCCTACAGTCTCGACAATGTTCATGAGGCTCGGCTTCTTATCGAAGCACAGGTCGTCAGGGCTGCGGCGCTCAAGATGGAGCCTTCAACTTTTGATTATCTCCGCAAGTCGATCGCAGCGCAGGAGGCCGCCTGTGACGATCCTGTCCGTTTTTTGATATGTGACCGGGAATTTCACACCGTTATCTACCGTTCCAGCGGCAACGCGGTGCTGGCTGATATGGCCGCCGACCTCTATTCCTATCTTCTGAGCCACCGAAGGCGCGTCGTATCGCAGCCCGGGAGTATCGCCACGAGCATCGCCGATCACCGGATGATCCTCGCCGGTTTGGAGACGCGGGACCCGGATGCCGCATGCGCGGCCTTCGCGATCCACGAAACCCTTATTTATACGACGACCAAATTACTCTTCTCGTAGTTCGCAGGGAGGCGAAACACGATGCATATTCTCATTATCGGGGCGGGAGGAATGATAGGCCGGAAGCTCGCCGCCACACTGGGGCGCAGTGGTTCCCTCGGTGATCATGCAATCACGCGCATAACGCTCGCGGATGTCGCGGCTCCGCCGGTGCCGGCCGACGCCTCCGTGCCGGTCGAAGCACTGGCTGCCGATATTTCCGAAAGCGGCGCAGCCGAAGCCCTGGCGGCTCGCCGGGCCGACGTGATCTTCCATCTCGCCGCGATCGTTTCCGGCGAAGCCGAGCGCAATTTCGAACTCGGCTATCGGGTCAATCTCGATGGCACGCGATCACTATTGGAAGCGATCCGCCGGGAAGGAAGCCGCCAGGCCTATGTTCCCCGGTTCGTATTCTCCTCGTCGATCGCGGTCTATGGCTCGCCGTTTCCGGATCCGATTCCCGACGATTACGTGCTCGCACCTCTGACCAGCTACGGAGTCCAGAAGGCGATATCCGAGCTTCTGCTTGCCGACTATTCGCGGCGCGGCTTCATCGACGGCGTCGGAATTCGGTTGCCGACCATCGTGATCCGGCCGGGTGCGCCGAATGCCGCCGCATCGGGCTTCTTTTCCGGAATCCTGCGGGAACCGCTTGCAGGCCAGCGGGCTGTTCTTCCGGTCGAGGAAACGGTCAAGCACTGGCTGGCAAGCCCCCGTTCCGCCATCAAATTCCTGATCCATGCTGCGACGCTCGACACGACGGCGCTGGGTGTCCGGCGCACGCTCACCATGCCGGGCGTCGCCGCCACCGTTGCCGACCAGATTGCCGCCTTGCGCCGTGCTGCCGGTCCCGAGGCGGCGGACCTGATCGATCGTCGCCGCGACGAGGTCATTGAAGGGATCGTCGCCGGATGGCCGAAGTCCTTTACGCCCGAACGCGCGGCGCAACTGGGTTTCGTCGCTGAAACCACGGTGGACGAGCTGATCGAGGTCTACCTCGCCGAAGACGCTCCGGGTGCGTCCGGATGAGATTGAGCTGGGCTAAAATCGCCCCATAGGAGAGTACCGCCAGGACACACCCGCATATGCGGGATTGCAGCGGCAGAAGGACTTGAGAAGATAAGGCCGCCGGCAAGATATACGAAAATACGAAGACATAGCATGTAGCGCTCGATTTCTGGGAGGAGTGGGTATGGCAGGCGTACAATTCGCGGATGTGCGGAAATCATTCGGGTCATTTCCGGTGATTAAAGGCGTGGATATCGACATTGCCGACGGGGAGTTCGTGATCCTGGTCGGCCCGTCGGGTTGTGGAAAGTCCACTCTTCTGCGAATGCTGGCGGGACTTGAGAATATTTCCGGCGGCGAGATCAAGATCGGCGGGCGCGTGGTCAACACGCTGCCGCCCAAGGACCGCGACATCGCCATGGTATTCCAGAACTATGCGCTCTATCCGCATATGACGGTACAAGAGAACATGGGTTTCTCGCTGATGCTGAACAAGGCGCCGAAGGCGGAAGCCGAGAAGCGGGTGAAATATGCCGCCGGCATCCTCGGTCTCGACAAATTGCTCGACCGTTATCCGCGCCAGCTTTCCGGCGGTCAGCGCCAGCGTGTCGCCATGGGGCGGGCGATCGTCCGCGATCCGGAAGTCTTCCTGTTCGACGAACCGCTGTCCAACCTCGATGCGAAGCTGCGCGTCGCCATGCGCGCCGAGATCAAGGAACTGCACCAGCGGCTGAAAACGACGACGGTCTACGTCACCCACGACCAGATCGAGGCCATGACCATGGCCGACAAGATCGTCGTCATGCATGACGGCGTCGTCGAGCAGATCGGCACGCCGCTCGAGCTTTACGACAAGCCGGCCAATCTCTTCGTTGGCGGGTTCATCGGCTCGCCGGCGATGAACATGATCAAGGGCAGGCTCGACCCCGAAAACCCTAAAAGTTTCAAGGCGCCGGACGGCACGGCGCTCCCGGTTTCCAATCCGCCTGCCGACGCCCTGGGTCGCGACCTCGTCTACGGGCTTCGCCCGGAATACATCCTGCTCGACGCCAATGGCCTGCCCGGTGAAATCGTGGTGATCGAGCCGACCGGCTACGAGACGCATCTTATCCTCAGGCTCGGCGGCAGCGATCTCAGCTGCGTCTTCCGTGAGCGCGTCAGCGCGCGGCCGGGCGAGACCCTGCGCGTTGCGATCGACGCCGCGCATGTTCATCTCTTCGATGCCGAGAGCGGCCGGAGATTGACCGACTGACGCCGTCCGGCGGCTGCGCGGGGCGGAGGAGCCCCCGTCACCCGCAGGCCGGCAGCACCCCGTTTCAGGGATGCAAGGACCGTCGTTCACCAAGCGGGAGGTGAATGGCGGGGAGTTCGCACCCGCTTTTTTTGAAGAGGAGGAATATCATGAGGTTTAAGAGACGTGACTTTCTTGCCGCCTCGGCTGCCGTTGCCGGCGCCGCCGGCCTCGGCATCCGGCCGACCTTCGCGCAGGCCGAACCGACCTATACACCGGAAAGCGGCGCCAGCCTGCGGCTGCTGCGCTGGACACCCTTCGTCAAGGGCGACGAGGAGGCCTGGATTGCAAACACCAAGAAGTTCACCGAAGCGACCGGCGTTGAAGTGCGCATCGACAAGGAAAGCTGGGAAGATATCCGCCCGAAGGCTGCCGTCGCGGCCAATGTCGGCTCCGGCCCGGACCTCATCATGTGCTGGTTCGACGACGCTCACCAATATCCCGACAAGCTGGTCGACCTGACCGAGCTCGCCAACTATCTCGGCAACAAATATGGTGGCTGGTATGACGGCGTGAAGGGCTATGCGGCCCGCGGCGACACGTTCATCGCCATGCCGCTGGCGGCAATCGGCAATGCGGTGGTCTATCGCGACACTCACGTGAAGGCGGCCGGCTTCAGCGAGTTCCCGAAGGATACGGCAGGCTTCCTCGAGCTTTGCAAGGCGATGAAAAGCAAGGGCACGCCCGCCGGCTTCCCGCACGGCAAGGCCGTCGGCGACGGCAACAACTACGCCCATTGGCTGCTTTGGAGCCACGGCGGCAAGATGGTCGACGAAGGCGGCAAGGTGACGATCAACAGCCCGGAAACGCTGGCCTCGATCAACTATGCCAAGGAGCTCTATGCGACCTTCATTCCAGGCACGGAAAGCTGGCAGGACGTCAACAACAACCGCGCCTTCCTCGCCGGCCAGGTTTCGCTGATCGCCAACGGCGTCTCGGTCTATTACACGGCCAAGAACGACCCGAAGCTCGCCGAGATCGCCAAGGACATCCGCACGACGAATTTCCCGGTCGGCCCGGTCGGCCAGAGCGTCGAGCTTTTCCAGACGAGCTCGCTGCTTCTCTTCAAGCACACCAAATATCCGGAAGCGGCGAAGGCCTACATCAAGTTCATGATGGAAGCCGACCAGATGAATGCCTGGATCCAGGGCTCCAGCGCCTATTGCTGCCAGCCGCTCAAGGCTTTCGCCCAGAACCCGATCTGGACCTCCGATCCGATCCACGCGCCTTATGCACGTGCCTCGGAAAGATTGCGCCCGAACGGCTATGCCGGCCCACTCGGTTATGCCTCGGCAGCGACCATGGCCGATTACGTTCTGGTCGACATGTATGCGGCCGCCGTCACCGGCCAGATGTCGCCCGAAGATGCGATGAAGGAAGCTGAACGGCGGGCAAACCGTTACTATCGCGTCTGAGCCGCGCTTCAAAACAAGCGGCATGCCGGCTTCGGCATGCCGCAAAGTCCTCTGGGAGTTCAAGTGCAATCTGGGAGATAGCAATGTCGATGGTGAATTCGGAAGATAGACGCGGGCCGATCTCTTCGCTCCTGCAGAACAACAATGTGCTCGGCTTCCTGTTCATGTTGCCGGCGGCGGTTTTCCTCGTCTGCTTTCTCACCTACCCGCTTGGGCTCGGCGTCTGGCTCGGCTTCACCGATACGAGGATCGGCCGCGACGGCATCTTCATCGGGCTGGAGAACTACCAGTTCCTGATGGACGACAGTGTCTTCTGGCTGTCAGTCTTCAACACCATTCTCTATACCTCCGTTGCCTCGGTGCTGAAATTCGCGCTCGGCCTTTGGCTGGCGATGCTGCTCAACCAGCACCTGCCGTTCAAATCCTTCTTCCGGGCCATCGTGCTGCTTCCCTGGGTGGTGCCGACGGTGCTTTCGGCGCTGGCCTTCTGGTGGATCTACGATTCGCAATTTTCGATCATTTCCTGGTCGCTGATGCAGCTCGGGCTGATCAGCGGGCCGATCAACTTCCTCGGCGACCCCATAAATGCGCGCATATCCGTCATCGTCGCCAATGTCTGGCGCGGCATTCCCTTCGTGGCGATCTCGCTGCTTGCGGGGCTGCAGACCATTCCGGCGTCGCTGCAGGAGGCCGCCTCGCTCGACGGCGCCACGAGCTGGCAGCGTTTCCGCTATGTGACGCTACCGATGCTGACGCCGATCATCGCGGTGGTGATGACCTTCTCGGTGCTCTTCACCTTCACCGATTTCCAGCTCATCTACGTGCTGACCAAGGGGGGGCCTGTCAACGCGACACATCTGATGGCGACGCTCTCCTTCCAGCGCGGCATTCCAGGCGGTCAGCTCGGCGAGGGTGCCGCCATCGCGGTCGCCATGGTGCCCTTCCTGCTCGGCGCGATCATGTTCAGCTTCTTCGGCCTGCAACGGCGCAAATGGCAACAGGGCGGCCAGGATTAAGGCCAGGGTTAGAGCCAAATTGGGGTTAGGGAGAGTGATGATGTCGATAAATTCAAACGCCGCCGATCAGGTCGTGACCGACAATGCCGAAGGCATGAGCTATCTGAACCGTCTGCCGCGGCGGATCGTGATGCTCTACCTGCCGATGGCCGTCTTCGTCGTCGTGCTGCTCTTCCCATTCTACTGGATGGCAATCACCGCCGTAAAACCGAACGAGCAACTGACCGACTACAGCAACTACAGCCCCTTCTGGGTGGTGGGACCGACGCTCGCGCACATCAAATATCTGTTCCTTGAGACATCCTACCCGGGCTGGCTGTGGAACACGATGCTGGTCGCGGTCTGCTCCACCTTCCTCTCGCTGGTAGCCTCGGTCTTCGGCGCCTATGCCATCGAGCGCGTCCGCTTCACAGGGTCGCGTTCGGTCGGCCTGGTGATCTTCCTCGCCTATCTCGTGCCGCCGTCGATCCTCTTCATCCCGCTTGCCTTCATCGTCTTCAAGCTCGGGATATACGACTCGCGGCTGGCGCTGATCTTCACCTACCCGACCTTCCTCATTCCCTTCTGCACCTGGCTGCTGATGGGCTATTTCCGCTCGATCCCATTCGAGCTGGAGGAAAGCGCGCTGGTGGACGGCGCCAACAGATGGCAGATTCTCACCAAGATCATCCTGCCGCTCGCCGTGCCGGGGCTGATTTCAGCTGGCATCTTCGCCTTCACCCTGTCCTGGAACGAATTCATCTATGCGCTGACTTTCATCCAGTCGTCGGAAAACAAAACCATCCCGGTCGGCGTGCTGACCGAACTGGTGCGCGGCGACGTCTTCGAATGGGGGGCACTGATGGCCGGCGCGCTGTTCGGCTCGCTCCCGGTGGTCATCCTCTACTCGTTCTTCGTCGACTACTACGTCTCATCGATGACCGGGGCGGTAAAGGAGTGACAGTTTACCGCGGGCACGCCCTTGCTCCTGCAGCAGTTGCGACTGCTTTACCGTGTGCAGGAGGAGTGTCAACAAAATGGGATCAGGGGCCTTCCCATCATGTATCGAAACCTTGTCTTGCCGAGATCGAATAATTGTAAATTGCCGCGTAGCTCGTCGATACGAGCAGCGGAAATGCGATGGTCTTGAGTATTTCCGGTGTGCCGGTCGCCGCATGAATTGCCACGAGAATGCTGGCTGAGCCGAGACAAGCAATGAGAGGCGGCGCCCAAAATCGCGCAGATCCGACGAAGCGCTTTGAAAGCCAGTCGATCACAGATTTCAGGAAAAGCGTCAGGCAGGCGGATATCGTACCCTGCACAAGGCCGGCATAGAGCGGCAATGGCATGGCGTGCGCGCGATTGGCGAAAACCGCCCAGCTGCCCATTGCCAAAATGGCGAAGAGAACATGGACAACGCCGCTGCGGAGAAGCCGGTGCAGCGCATTCGGCATCACAGCGACCACCCGTAGGGTATAAGATGCTGCAACAGGATCAGACCCTGCTCTTCATCGCGGCGCGCAATATATCGTTGATCCGATCCTGCCAGCCGGGGCCATCTTCCTGGAAATAGGCAAGCACATCACTGTCGATCTTGAGCGAAACAAGCTCCTTTGTATTCGGCAGCGTCGGCCGCTCAACCGCTGGCTCCGCCTTCTTCTTCGCGGGTTTGAACAACGCTTCGGCAGCATCCATTGGATTGACAGGTCTGCGGGGCGAGTTTGCCATCGTTATGACTTTCTATTGCCTGTCGGATCGACATATGAGCGGCATACGGGATCGCGGCTGCTTCGTCGACTATTTAGCTTGTTTTACGACACGGGCGGATTTAGCCGAGCTGCTCGATCGCCAGCGTGCCGGCGGCAGAAACCACTTGTCCTTGCGCTTCCGGTCTTTCGCCTCGGTGACCGCGTAAAGCCGTCGGCTATGATCGGGAATCGGCTTCACAAGGTTTGCATTGCCGGCAGGTTCTGGATGCAAGACCTGCCGACAATCTGATCGTCAATCAGCCTTTATGCGATACAGCAGCGTCATGAGCGCGAGGAAGCATCCCAAGACTCCGACCGATGCGAAGATGTAGAAGTTCCACTGTGGAGCGAGGCCCGCACCCAGAACCGCACCGCCGATAGCCGGTCCTATCATGCCGCCGATACGGCCGATGCCGAGCGAGAAGCCAAGGCCGGTTCCACGGATTTCGACCGGATAGAGGTTTCCAACGAGAACGTTGGCGAGGATCTGCGTGCCGATCGTTCCCGTACCGGCAAGTGCGACGAGACCATAAACCTGGAGGCCCTGATCCACTTGCGTCAGCAACCAGATCGAGCAGGCTCCGAGAAGAAACATCCCTGCCACGACTATTTTGACATTTCCGCGGTCGGCAATCCTTGCGCCGATCAGGAGGCCGACGGCGGCTCCGAGATTGAGCGTTACGGAGAAGAGGAGGGCAGAACCGAGGTCATAGCCCATCTTGTTCATGATGGTCGGAAGCCAGTTGACCATGCCGAATGTGAGCAGAAGCGAACAGAAGTGAATGCCCCATGCGTTCAATGTCGGCAGCAGGCGACCTTCGGAAAACAGCGACCGGATGCCCACCTGGCGTGATGCAGCAGGCCTGGCTACCGGATTGGGCAGCCCGTACTGGTTTGCAATCTGGTTGGCTTCGGTCTGGCGGTTCTTCGTTGCCAGCCATTCCGGGGACTCGGGTATGAGGCGGATGAAAAAGGGCAGAAGCAGGATCGGTGCGCCGCCGATGATCATCAATGGACGCCATCCGTATGTCTGTATCAGCAGCATTCCGAGGATACCCGAGATGATGCCGCCGGCCAGATAACCGAGAAGAGCAATCGAATAGGCCATAGCCTTCCGCTTCGGCGGAGAAAACTCGATGATCAAAGCAGTTACCGTCGGAAAAAGAGCTCCAAGGCCCAGGCCGGCGAGAAAGCGTGTTCCCTCGAAAGCGAGAAAGTTCGGCGCAAGACCGCTGCCGATCATCATCACGGAAAAGCTCAGCAGACTGCCGATGATGACCTTGCGACGACCTATCCTGTCAGCAAGTGTTCCGGCAATGAGCGCGCCCAGCAGCATACCGAACAGGGTGATGGAGGCAGCCCGTCCGACCATGCCCGGCGTCAGGCCCCAACTGGCTTCACCGAGCAATGCCGGCGCGACTGCGCCGTAAACGATCAGGTCGTAGCCGTCGAACAGGATCAGCAGACCGCAAAGGGCGATGATGATATTCGGGCTGCGAACGTGTTCCTTGATAATAGCGAGATCTTGTATGGCCAATGTTCCCTCCCCATACATTTGCGTACAGGAAGTACGCTCCTGCCAGCGGCAGGTCCGCGTCGATCCGTGTACAAATCCTCCTGGATCGTTGCCGGCGTGGTTCCTCCCAGCGCCAGACTCACCCGCAAACGGGCTATGTCAAGACAACGATGACACGCTATTAAATACTTGCGAATAAAATATTTGCAACTGCAAACTTTTCAGGTCGCAACTTTTCCCTTTCCGGACATTGCCGGCAGGTTGCTGTGCATGCGGCGCAGCGCCTTCTTCAGTGCTGCGACCTCCTCGTCCGACATGTCCTGAACCGCGGTGCGTTCAAGCTCGACGGCAAGCGGCATGAGCCTTTCCGTCAGCGCCTCACCCTGCGGGGTCAGCCTGACGATGACGATACGGCCATTATCTTCCGGACGTGTTCTCGACACCAGCTTGCGCTTGGCCAGTGTGCCGACGAGGCGCGACAGCGTCGAAATCTCGACGGAGACGACGTCGGCGAGATCCCCCAGGGTGCTCTCCCGGCGCTCCTTGAGCATGGCCAGAACCCGGTACATCGCCACGCTGAGATTGTCTTCGGCGATTCTCTGCGCGAATACCTCGGCTATCCGCACGCCGGCGCGATTGAGAAGATAGGGAACGGAATCGGTAAGTTTGTACATGTCTCTGTCTGCTGGCGGGATTTCGCTTGCTGAGGGCTCTCTCCGACATGCACCTAAATTACCGGAATGACAACACGATTGGCTTTCAGCGTCGAGAAAGGCTGAGTAAGGCAAGCATTTTCCCGCCCAAATTATAAACTTGCATTGACAATAGTTGCAAATGCAATAATCTAGATGCCGAGGAGACACGGGAGGAAATCATGTCTGCCACTGCTGCCCTCGGCATAGCGCCGGCCCCTGCACCGATCAGCGATGCGTTTCGATCGACCATGCGCCGTTTCCCGGCGACGGTGACAGTCATTTCTGCTTGTCGCAACGGTGCGGATCATGGAATGACGGCCACCGCCGTCACATCACTTTCGATGGATCCGCCATCTCTCATCATCTGCCTGAACAATCGCACCTACCTGCATGACATGCTGCTTGAGGTGCCGGAATTCGCAGTCAGCATTCTGACCGACAGGCAGGCAGCCGTATCGGAAGGTTTCAGCGGCAAGATTGCGCCTGAGCGTCGGTTCGACGCTGCCGATTGGGTTCGCCATGAGCGCGGCATGATGGTGCTGGGTACCGCTCATGCCTCGGTTGTCTGCCGCCGCATGGGCGCAGTTCCCTATGGAACGCACACGATCTTCATCGGGCAGGTGGTGGATACACGCCATTCCGAAAACACGATCGCGCTGATGTACGAGAATTCGAAATATTGCGCGCCACAGCACGCGCTTCCTGCATCCCAGAACTGAAGGTCGTTCCATGAACAATACAGCCGCCCTGTTTCCCGCCTCGGCGCGGGTCAAGACCGCGTGTCTTGCAGATCGCATCGCCCCGGTGCTGGACGAAATCCGTGCCGGCGCGCGCGATACCGAAAGATCCGGCCGTGTGCCGGCGCGCTCTATCGATCTGCTGCGCTCCGCCGGCTATTTCGATATCGTCAAACCGGCCCGTTTCGGCGGCGACGAAGGATCCTTTGCCGAGCTTGTCGATGCGAATATCGAACTGTCGTCGGCCTGCGCCTCCACCGGCTGGGTTGCAGGCCTCCTTTCCGCACATCAATGGCTCCTTGCCATGTTTGATGAAAGGGTTCAGCAGGACGTGTGGGGCAGCGATCCGGATGCGCTGCTCTGCGGTTCCTATGCGCCTGTCCGCATGGCGGAACGCGTCGAGGGTGGTTTCCGGCTATCCGGCGATTGGGCCTTTGCGAGCGGATGCGAAAATGCCCAATGGGCGCTCTGTGCGGCGATCATTCCGCCAAATGGCGAAGGGGAGCGTCCCGTGCCGGCGTTCCTTCTGGTTCCCGCCAGCGACTATACCATCGCCGAGACCTGGGACGTGGTCGGCCTCGCAGGCACTGGCTCAAAAAGCCTGATCCTCAAGGATGTCTTCGTTCCGGAATACCGCATTCTGAGCTTTCCGGATGCGACCTCCGGCAGGACGCCGGGCGGACGTGGCTACGAGGGTATCGGGCTTTTCAACATTCCGCTCCTCATGGGGGTTCCGTTCTGCCTCAGCAGCGCAGCCGTCGGTGCGGCGAAGGGCGCACTGGATAGCTATATCGATCAGATCGGGACCCGCGTGACACGTGGCGCAGTTGCCGGTGGCAACAACAAGATCGCGGAGTTTCCGACGATCCAGCTTCGCGTGGCGGAAGCCTCCGCATCGGTGGATGCCGCCCGCGAAATCATTCTGCGCGATATTGCCCGGGCGCAGCAGCTGGCCCAGGCCCGCGAGGATGGCGTCGGCGAGATCACCGAGGAAGATCGGATTCTCGCCCGTCGCAGCCAGTCCTTTGCGGTCAGCCTGGCCCTTCGGGCCGTCGAAGCCCTCAATGCATCGACAGGCGGCCTCGGCCTCCAGATGTCCAACCCCGTCCAGCGGGCATGGCGTGATGCAAATGCCGTCGGGCGTCACATTTCCATGAACTGGGATGCTGTGGGCACCATGGCCGGCCAGCAACTGCTCGGTCTTCCGCCCAAGGGACAGTTCTGATCCGCCATCCTCAGCATTTCGATTCAAGACAGGAAAGAGAACATATCGTGCAAGGCAAGATCGCACTTGAAGAACATTTCGCCATTCCCGAGACGCTGCAGGATTCTGCCGGATTCGTGCCGGGCGACTACTGGACGGAACTGTCCGCCCGTCTCCTGGATATCCAGGACAAGCGTTTGCGGCTGATGGATGCCCACGGCATCGAGAAGATGATCCTGTCGCTGAATGCCCCGGCCGTGCAGGCGATCCCGGACAAGGCAAAGGCCCTGGAGATTTCCCGACGCGCCAACGACTTTCTAGCGGAGCAATGCGTTAAGAACCCGAACCGTTTCCTGGGATTTGCAGCATTGCCCCTGCAGGATCCGGATGCCGCAGCGCAGGAATTGCAGCGCTGCGTGACGACGCTGGGTTTTGTCGGCGCGCTGGTCAACGGCTTCTCGCAGGAAGGCGACGGAACGACGCCGCTCTACTACGACCTGCCGCAATACCGTCCGTTCTGGGCCGAAGTCGAAAAACTCAACGTTCCTTTCTATCTGCATCCGCGCAACCCGCTGCCACAGGACAGCCGGATCTATGCCGGCCATTCCTGGCTGATGGGTCCGACCTGGGCGTTCGCGCAGGAGACCGCCGTTCATGCGCTGCGCCTGATGGGATCCGGCCTGTTTGACGAATATCCGGCTTTGCGCATCATCGTTGGCCACATGGGCGAGGGACTGCCATACATGATGTGGCGCATCGACAACCGGAATGCGTGGGTCAAGGTGGAAAAGAACTACCCGGCCAAACGCCCGATTGCCGATTATTTCAACGAGAATTTCTACATCACGACGTCGGGGAACTTCCGCACGCAATCGTTGATCGATGCTATGCTGGAAATCGGCGCGGACCGAATTCTTTTCTCGACAGACTGGCCATTCGAGAACGTCGACCATGCTGCAAACTGGTTCGACAGCACGACCATCTCCGAAGCCGACCGTCTGAAGATCGGCCGCACCAACGCGGTTTCACTCTTCAAACTCGATCGATAGCATGGTTGGACCTTTCAGATACACGGCCAGCGCGGCCCAGGTGATATTCGGGAGCGGCTCGTTGAACCGTCTCGCCGAGGCGATGACAGGGCAGGGCGGCAAACGCGCCCTGATCCTTTCGACCCCGCACCAGAAAGCGGAGGCTGAACGGATCGCGACAGCCCTCGGCCCGCTGGCGGCGGGACTATTCCACGATGCGACGATGCATACGCCGGTCGATGTGACCGAGCGCGCGATGACGGCATATAACGCAGCCGGCGCCGATTGCGTCGTCGCGATCGGCGGCGGATCGACGATCGGTCTTGGCAAGGCAATCGCCTATCGCAACGACGCGCTGCAAATCGTGGTGGCGACGACCTATGCGGGGTCAGAGGTTACACCGATCCTCGGCCAGACCGAGAACGGGCAGAAAACGACTGTCCGCGGGCCCGGCATCCTGCCCGAGGTAGTGATCTACGACCCTGAATTGACACTGGGCTTGCCGATCAACATCAGCGTCAGCAGCGGACTCAATGCGATGGCGCATGCGGTAGAAGGTCTCTACGCGCAGGATCGCAACCCGATTTCGTCGATGATGGCGGTCGAGGGCCTGCGGGCGCTGAAGCAGGCTTTGCCTCAAATCGTCAATGCACCCGGCGACATCGAGCCGCGAAGCGAAGCGCTTTACGGTTCCTGGCTGTGCGGCACGGTGCTCGGAGCAGTTGGAATGGCCCTGCATCACAAGCTTTGCCATACGCTGGGCGGTAGCTTCGACCTGCCGCATGCCGAAACTCACGCGGTCATTCTTCCCCATTCTGCTGCCTACAACGCCGCAGCCGCAGCGGATGCGCTAAAGCCCGCTGCCGATCTTTTCGGCGGCTCGCTGGGCAGTGGTCTTTATGATTTTGCCGCTTCGATCGGCGCGCCCCTGGCGCTGCGAGATCTCGGCATGAAGGAAGCCGATCTGGATCATGCGGCGGAACTCGCCGCCCGGAACCCCTACTGGAACCCGCGCCCGATCGAACGGGAAGCGCTCCGGGCTTTGTTGCAGAGCGCCTGGGAGGGCGCGCGGCCGCGTTGATGCTTTAGGAGGATGCCACGTGCCTGAATATTTCACCGAAAAGAGATCCGTGGAAGCCGTTAACTCGCGGATGGGGCAGGGCGTTGATCCGCGCCTGGCCGAAGTCATGGCGTCGCTTGTCAAGCACCTGCATGCCTTTGCCAAGGACATCAGCCTGACCCAGGAGGAATGGGAGCAGACCATAGGCTTCCTGACCCGTACCGGCCATCTCTGTCATGATGAGCGACAGGAGTTCATCCTGCTCAGCGATACGCTGGGTTTATCGATGCTGGTGGATGCGATCAACAACCGGCGTCCGCCAGGCGCAACGGAAAATACGGTGTTTGGACCGTTCCATGTCGAAGGGGCGCCCGTACGGCAGATGGGTGAAAACATCTCTCTCGACGGCAAGGGCGAGAGCTGTCTCTTCATCGGGCGAGTGCTGGATCTTGACGGCAATCCGATCGAGGGAGCCCGGATCGATGTATGGTCGGATAATTCCGATGGCTTCTACGACGTCCAGCAGCCGGATATCCAGCCGAGGTGGAACAACCGGGGCATTTTCATCACCAGCGCAGATGGTACCTATAGCTTCGTCGGCATAAAGCCGGTTTCCTATCCGATCCCGGATGACGGCCCGGTCGGCCAGATGTTGGCGTCCCTCGGCCGCCATCCCTACCGTCCTGCCCATACCCATTACCTGATCACGGCGTCAGGTTTTCAGAAGCTGGTAACCCACACATTTGTCGGCGACGATCCCTATCTGGAATCCGATACGGTGTTTGGAGTCAAAAACAGCCTGGTCGCGCCCTTCGAGCGTGTCGATCATCCGACGGTCTGGCGCTCCGATTTCGATTTCGTGCTGACGCCGGCGGAGAATAGACAATGATCGTCGCCCGCTACGCGGTATCCGACCCCGGCAAGGCTGCCGAACGCTCCCGATTGCTTGATGAGCACAAGGCCTATCTGCATGGCGCGGCGATCCGCATCCTGCTGTCCGGACCTTCCGCACCGCCGGCGGAGGGCAAGGGTTCCACCGCAATCGTGATGGCGCAAGTCGAAACGCTCGCCGCGTTCGAGGCGTTCAGCGCAGGAGATCCCTTCGTCCGCTCCGGCGTTTACGCGAGTGTCGATATATTCGAATGGCGGCCCAGTTTTGGGCTTCTTCTTGAGAGTCTCTGATCAGCGTTTTAGAACACGATTCGATTTTAGGCCGACTCGGCTTAAAATCATCCTGCTC